>NZ_JARPLU010000071.1:10456-24140 GCF_032349615.1 Limnospira sp. PMC 1279.21
AAGAAACCCGGTTTCTCAAAGAAACCGGGTTTCTCAGCCGAAAGGGTGGTTTCCCGACAATTATTAATTATTAATTATTAATTATTAATTATTAATTATTACTTCAAATAAGCAATAGTCACCCCCGCCCCACCATCTGGATTTGATGCCAGTTCAAACCTTTCAACTTGGGGATGTTCTTTGAGTAACTCGTGAACCCCTCGCCGCAGTTGTCCGGTTCCCTTACCGTGAATAATCCACAGCGCCCCAAAGTCGAGAATTTGCCCCAAAGTGCGATCGATTTCTGTTTCCGCTTCTGATACCCTTTTCCCCCTCAAATCTAGCGTATTTTTATCCGTGCGAACCCTCGGAAGTTGGGAGGGTTCCGGTTTATTCGTAATGGGTTTAGGAGTCTTGTCAGCCTTGGGAGTTGGGGAAGTTTTAGGAAGTTCTACCTTTTGACCATCTAAGGACTCAATTTCCCCTAATCCTACAGTCATTTTCATAATCCCAAACCGGACTGTTAGTTGATTATTATCATCAGGTCCGCTGAGTATCTCTGCTGTTTGACCAATGCGAGGAATACGAATCCGATCGCCTACTTTCGGCATAAAATTAGGCGATCGCACTGGTGTAGCCTGCCGAGATGGTAGATAATTTTCAGCGATCGCATCTAACCTAGCCGTAGCCTTTTGTGCGTCAGCCGCCGTAGCTTTCCCCTGTTGTAGGCGACGGATCACCTTAGCTATTTCCGCCTTAGCCTGTAGTAAAGTTTCCTTAATTTCCTGTTCCTGGGCTTGTTTAAGCTGCCTTTCTCTTTCCTGAAGAGATATAGCCCTTTCCGCCAATTCTCCGTGTAGGCGTTCAGTCTCTTGGAGTAGTTGACTAGCAGCGATCGCCTTAGTTTCCTGCTGTCGTCGCTGTGCTTCCAACCCCTCGATCACCTGGTTAACATCCTCATCACCGCCACCAACATAGGACCCCGCCAGTTTCACTATATCATGATCTAACCCCAACCGTTCCGCAATTTTCAGAGCATTAGAACGCCCAGGAATCCCCCACAATAGGCGATAGGTAGGTTGCAGGGAAGCATCATCAAACTCCACCGAAGCATTTTCAAACCGAGTGTCTTTGTATTTTAACGCTTTCAGGTCGCCAAAGTGGGTAGTCGCCACCGTAAGACGGGTGAGGTCCGCGAACTTTTGCAATAGGGCGATCGCCAAAGCCGTCCCCTCCGTCGGGTCAGTCCCCGCCCCTATTTCATCTAACAATACTAGAGATGGACAGATGCGATCGGACTCCCCCGCCTCCGTTACCCTCATCGGTTCCCCAATAGCCTGTAGAATGCGAGTAATGCGGCGAATATGACCAGAGAACGTAGACAAACTCTGCTCAATAGACTGTTCATCCCCAATGTCTGCTAACACCTGTCCAAACCAAGGCATTTCCACAGGTTCCCGCGCCGGAATAAATAGCCCCACCTTAGCCATGATCGCCGCCAAACCAATAGTTTTTAGCGTCACAGTTTTACCCCCTGTATTCGGTCCGGTAATTGCTACCACCCGGATCTGAGGGTTAATCGTGATATCAATCGGAACCACCTCCGGTCCCTGTTCATACTCTTGTTGCCATATTAGGAGGGGATGGCGCAGTTGTCGCAGATTGATAGTTTCTGACGTATCCCCAGGGTCAATAAACCTAGGTGGGTTCGCTTGTAGCCAGTAGCTATAACGGGCTTTAGCCAGGGCTAGATCGATAGTTGTCACGATCGCTAAAAGTTTTTCCAGATCCGGTACTACCGCCGCCACCTGTTCCGTGAGACTACGGCGGATCGCTTCCGCTTCCGTTTGTTCAGCCCGCTGAATTTGTCGCAGTTGGTTGTTTAGTACTACAATAGAGTGAGGTTCCACATAGACTGTCGCCCCTGTAGTCGAAGCATCATGGACGATACCCGGAATCGCATCTTTTTGGGGAGCTTTCACTGGAATCACAAACCTACCCTCTCGTTGGGTGATGATTTGTTGTTGCACTGCTTGGGCTTTCCGTTGCAGGATGCCTTGTAGAACTTGATAAATGCGATCGCGGGTTGATTGCAGCCGGGCGCGAATTTCCCCCATTTTCACACTGGCGCGATCGGTTACCTCTCCCCGTTCATCAATACACCGATGAATTTCCTGTTCTAGTTCCGGATAGGTGCGTAGTTCTTCCACTAAGCTAGTTAATACCGGTACATCTTCCTGGTCATCAATTACCCGGCGCAGTTGTCTCGCCCCCGCTAACGTAGTGGCGATCGCTAATAACTCCTCACCAAATAAAATACCTTGGCGATCGGCCCTTTCCAGAGAAGCCCCAATATCCTGAATACCATCAAGAGACAAACCCTGAACCAGCTTCAGTTCCAGTTGATAAGCCTCTTTCGTTTGTGCTAACAGGCGATCGGTTTCTTCTTTCGTCTCTGGAATAGCCAACTGACGGGCCGCGAAAGCACCCAACTTAGTGGCTGTAAAGGTTGCCAGATGTTTACACAGCCGATGCCATTCCAGTAGTTCCAGCGTTTCTGCTTGAATCAAAGCCTCAAGTTTTGATAATACAAATGTTTATTCTTCATGGTATCATATTTTTTGATTTTTACCAGCGATCGCCTTGAATTTGGGAAATTTTGGTAAGTCAAATGTTTTCAACTTATCGCTTTAGGCTGGGGAGTTGTCAAAGGTTTGACTTATGCCGATATCTTCCATGGTATTGGAGGATTTATAATCGGGCTATAACCAACTGGATTAAAATGTATTTATGCGTTCTAAATTAATCAGTATTGTCGCCAAGCATACTTTCAGAATTTTGGGGACTACCCAGAAGCAGATATCCCTCAAGTTTATTTCACTAGCCTTCCCAAAGTTAATCTAATCACCCCTGGTTTTCCCTGTCAGCCTTTTAGTATTTGAGAATCCCTCTTGGCAATATTTTGACTTTCATTATCCATTGTCCACAGATCGCCCCAATTTTGTCCCTTCAACATTCTTATCTTTTCACCAAATTTTCCCCAGAGATTCCACAAACTTTCCACAGGGTAAGGCGAGTTTTTCCACAGATTTATCAGATTTTTCCACAGCCAACCACTCCCAGAATGATAGTCTGGCGTTTAATTGGGGATTTTGGCAAGCCTAGTATCGACAGCCTTAACTACCCAGATTGTTGTAAAGTTATGTAAAAAAAATGGCTTGAAACCCTGATTATGTCGTCAAGTCCCCATCACCCAGACCGAGGTTGTAACATTTAGCAACATTGACAACCCTCCCCCCCCATAGCACACAATAAATAAGATACCCTTTTCCCTTCAAGCAGAATTGGCTCAGTCGTTTGGCCTAGCCGCCTAAAAAATGGCTCCATCTCAACTCCTGTGAGGTTTATATGAACACAAGTGTTAGTATTCTGACCGAAATTCCCGAAACACTGCACGAGTCCCTTCAGGGCTACCTGGAAACTCACCCCGACTGGGATCACGATCGCGTGTTTTCCGCCGCCCTGTCCCTGTTTTTGTTACAAAATGGCAAAAACAACACACCAGAAGCCCTCGATAGCTGTAGAGTAGCCGCCAGAGTATACCTAGAAACTCTGTTTCAGTCCAATACATAGGTGAAGCGTGAGAATAACAGAGTAGGGTGCCCCGCATGCTGATAATTTCCATAGATACGATAAATCTTCTGATGCGGGACACCTTCCCAACCTGAGACTCCACTTGAGACTTGAGACTCGACAGCAATCAACAGTACAATCACTCTAATCTGCTTTGTAATTTCCACAATGACAAACCTAGTTGATAGCCTTATTGTTGGTGCTGGTATTAGTGGGCTGAGTTTAGCCTATAGTCTTAACCGTGAAAAAAGTGTGCGCGAACCTCTAAAGGTTTTGGTTACAGAAAGCCAGAACCGAGTCGGGGGAAATATTACAACCGGACGGGCTGATGATTTTTTATGGGAAGAAGGCCCTAACAGTTTTGCCCCCACCCCTGAATTACTCGGACTAGCCGTAGATTTAGGGCTCAAAGAAGAATTGATTTTTGCCGATCGCAAACTACCCCGTTATGTGTACTGGAACCTAATGTTACATCCAGTACCCATGAACCCCCCCGCCCTACTCTCCTCCGAACTCATCAGCGCCAGAGGTAAACTCCGCGCCGCATTAGGAGCCATAGGATTTGTGCCACCCCCAGTAGGCGCTCACCTCTCTCAACAGGGAGGAGAAGAAACTATCACCCAGTTTTTCGATCGCCATTTAGGTTCAGAAGTCCTAGAACGTCTCGTCCAGCCCTTCGTTTCAGGGGTTTATGCTGGCGACCCTCAACAGTTAGCAGTCCGTTCCGCTTTTAGTCGCATAGTAGCCGCTGAGGAGGCTGGGGGGGGGCTACTACCTGGATTTGTGCGATCGCGTCTGAATAAAAAAGCCCCCGTCTCTACCCCCGACCCCAACATTCCCAAAACTCGCCCCGGTGAATTAGGGTCCTTCCGTTATGGTCTGCAAACTCTACCAGAAACCTTAGCCAGCAAATTAGGCGATCGAGTTAAGTTAAATTGGACTATCGACCGTTTTTATCCCACCGATCATCAAACCTATATTGCTGAATTTTCCACCCCAGACGGTCCTCAGCAAGTAGAAGCCCGAACCCTTGCCTTAATGACCCCCGCCCATGTTAGCGCTCGCCTGTTGCAACCCCTACACTCTCCCATCGCTACCGCATTAAGCCAAATTCCCTATCCCCCCGTCGCTTGTGTAGTCCTCGCCTATCCCAAATCAGCCTTAAAACAACAACTCAAAGGCTTTGGTAATTTAATTCCCCGCCATCAAGGAATCCGTACCCTTGGCACTATTTGGACCTCAAGTTTATTTCCCGGTCGCGCCCCAGAATCTTGGCAAGTCCTCAGCAATTATATTGGGGGTGCAACAGACCCGGAAATTGGCGAAATGGATGATGATCAAATTGTCGCCGCCGTTCATCAAGACCTACGCCAAATTCTGCTGGCTGAAGATGTCCCCCCCAAGGTCTTAGCTGTTCATCTTTGGCGGCGCGCTATCCCACAATATACTCTCGGTCATCAGAACCGCCTAAATTGCATCGATGCTGGATTGCGATCGCTTCCCGGACTTTATCTGTGTAGTAACTATATTGATGGGGTTTCCGTCGGAGACTGTGTGAGGCGCGGCCAGCAATGGGCATCTAAAATTCAGTCCCACCTTCATGACTGCCAAACAGCCAACTAATCACCAGTAGGGAGTCTTGGCCCTCCCTCTAGTTTATGTTAACTTTTGTAACGAAATGTTAAGAATTGTTGCGAAAAATTTTTTCTGGGGGAGGTTCCTTGCTTTTTGGTGGCGCTTCTGGTACAATTTTAGATAATGGGAATATGTGCAAAATTATTCATATAGTCAAAGTCTTAATTTTAATTAAGATGTCAAAATATTACCATTATTCCCAGTCGCCTGTCAACCCCCAACCCTTAAAATGTGTAAGTTTAGTCCCTGGGTTCCTCATGACCACGGCGATCGAACATATATCCCACCCCGCGAATGGTTTTAATCAACACAGGTTTATCTGTGTCCGGCTCAATCTTTTTACGAATTTGACCAATATGAACATCAACCACCCGCTGTTCACCCTCATATTCATAATCCCAGACCTCCTGTAGCAGTTCTGAACGTCGCCAAGCCCTACCAGGCTTTTTGGCTAAACAGTACAGTAGATCAAACTCTAGGGCGCTGAGGGAGATTTGGCGATCGCTAATATAGACCTCACGGCGGACCGGATCTATCACCAGATCCCCATAGGTCAAGCTCCGCATTTCCGTATCCTCTACAGAACGCTGTCGCTTCAAAATGGCGCGCACACGAGCGCCTAGTTCCGCCAAACCAAAGGGCTTAGTAATATAGTCATCAGCCCCCAGCTCGAAACCCTTAATCTTATCAGCCTCTCCAGTCAAACTGGTGAGAAGCAAAACAAATACTCGCGTCCGGTCCTGCATTTCTTGGCACAGGGCAAAACCAGTGGTATCAGGTAGGTTAACGTCGAGAATCACCAGATCGGGATTAAATTCGTCAAACAATTGCAGCGCCGTCTCACCATCTTTTGCCGACTCAACCTCATAGTTTTGTTGAGTCAGATACCGAGAAATTAAATTGCGGATTGCCGGGTCGTCATCAACGACAAGAATCTTTTGAGAGGCCATAACCACAAGAAGATCGTGAGCATGGGGCAAAAATACAAGCCTAGCCTTGCCAATATAGGGGGAGTCTTGATTTTTTTATTGGTTTCAAGATAAGCAACGCCATATTTCCGGGAGGAGATGACCGGGAATCTTAGATAGGGCTTGGTTTTGACCTTGCCAACCAGATTCCTGGTACAAAGCGCGTAAGGTTCGGACTAGATGATTGAACGCCAAACGATGACGTTCTGACTCTAGGGCGTTGGCACTTCCTTCCTGAGAACATGGTTGTTCTTCACAACCTGCCATCAGGTGATGGTCCAGTGCTTTCTCTAGGTGAGAAACCCTTTGTTCTCCACTCAGACAGAGTGCTTTATCTGTTGCCAAACGATAATGAGCAAGTCCTAAGTTATTGTGAGTTGCCAAGGTATCGAATGTCAACTGCGTGGGACTGAGTTGTTGGGCTAGGGCTAAGGTTTTTTCATAAGCTGCGATCGCCTCATTCAATAATTTACTGCGGTCTGCTGGTTCTTCCTGATACATTGCTAAATGCCAACAGGCTGTCCCCAGGTTGTTTTGAGTAGTTGCACAGGCAAGGGGGGCGGCTTTGGATGTGCGATATTTTAATGCTTCTCGGTAGCTATAAATCGCCTTTTGCAGCCACCTTTTTGAAGGCTGATGCTGTGCCAGATTCCAGTAAGCTGTTCCCAGGTTAGCCTGAATCATAGCATAGTGCTGAGGCTCCTTATTCTCGGAATAGCCCCGCAACGCCTCCCGATAAGCTGCGATCGCCGCCTTTAAATTAACAACTGGTTCAATATGTTGGGCGCGTGTCCAGTAAGCCGTTCCTAAATTATTTTGGATTGCCCGATAATCTAGCGCTATGCGGGCGGGTTCTAAAGAATCTGCTGGAGATAGAGGCTGATTACAGAACCTGCCCCCACCTAGACCGCCCTGGTCCCTAACAGATTTAAGATAGTTGATAGCCTCTTCATAAACAGTAATCGACTGTTGTAAATTCTCTAATGGCTCTCTAATTGTCCCTAAATCTGTATAAGCTGCACCCAGGTTCTTCAGCAGTCTAACATAAATATAGCCTCTCGATGTGGGGTCAACTTTCATTAACCCCGTTTGATAACAGATGATACTGATCTCCAGATTAACCAACGCCTGGCTACCCTGATTGATAGATTTTCGGGTCTGCTGAAACAGCATCCAGTGGAAAGTACCAAGATCGTTATAGATATTAACCGGATCTAAATCTTTCCGTAAAGCACTATTTGACTCTAACAGCATTTCCCACTCATTTAATTGCTCCAACACCTGGTTATAGGCTTCTATGGCATCTTGAAGTAGTGGCACCGTGGGGGGACCCTTAGATATGCGATCGCGATACATATAAGCCCGTTTTAAACAGGTCTGTAGATATTCCTGTGAATATACCACCGTCGATGGTGAACCATCTATTAGCAAATGTGGCTCGATGGTTTGACCTAGTGGTTCATCTACAGACGAGATCACCCTTGAGGATTTATGTATCCCCGGCGAATTTTGCCCTGATAAAGGTGGAGCATATACCGGAGTAGGGTCGCCCACAAATTTAAATATACCCCTATGCAAGCGCCAAAATTCCGGGGCTGACTGTTGAATACAACACAGCCAAGGTGATGATATCCACAGCAGCACACTTAACTCAAATTCAATTAACTTAGATTCAGCTTCCCGCAAATAGTTCAAAAATGACCATTGAATTGCAGCAGGTTGTCTAGTCAACTGTTCAACCCCTAAAATCTGGAAAGCTAGGGGAGAGTCAGCATTTTGACTTTTCCAGCGGCACATTTGAGCAATAGGGTTTGGGTCAGTCAATTCCAAATGCAGCGTCACCAACTTAGAACTAACCTGGTTTGGGGTTGTGATATGTTCATTACCAGACCGCGCGCCAACTGTACTCAGAATATCCTCAGAACCTAGTTCCGTTTCCAAACTACTCGCCATTTGATGCAACAGACTCAGGTGATCACATACTGCAATAAAAACCTGTTGTCCCAAACCTAATCTTAAAGCGCGCTTCAACTGAGTATAAAGCTGCTTATTTGTGGCGTAACTACTAGAGAAGGTTGTATTAGTTGCGGTCATTCCATGCAGAACAGATAACATTGATACTGACTTGATACTATTTCATTCAAGCCAGCACCATCACTACAGGAATTTCTGGACTGATTTTAAGATGCAGCTACCGCAATAGCTAACACACCACCCACCAAAACCACAGCAAGCACTCCCCAAATTATGTAGTTACGCTTCTGAGTTTTATTGGGAGGTTCGGCTGTATAAACTTTTGGTTCTACAGCAAAGTTATTGATGAGTCCATCTTCTTCGGTTGTATAAGGCATTCGTATATAGTCCTAATATCATATGATACATTTACGCGACATTTTTCCGGTTCCGGATAATGCAACGATAGCACCATTACCTGTTAAGGTAATGGAGGCGGTATCCCGCAAAGCTTTTAGAAAGATGATCCCAAAGCACTGTTTAGCTTGGTAGTCTTAGACCTGATTTTTCCCTTCACCTAGCTAGCCATGTTGGAAGTCTCGAAGATGAGCCCAAAAATTAGGCTGTGTTATGGGATGGTCAGGGATGCGACCCAATCAACCAATGGGCTGGAGTCCCCACCAGGGGGTTATTTCGGGCATTGCAGCCTTATTTCGTGCCTGAACGTCTCGCACTGACAGGATCATTGTAGCACATGGGTGCGGACTATGGCAGAAAAAGATTGGCCAGTGAGACTTTTGCCTACAGAAATTAGACAGATGTGATTGTACCGGTGAGAGGGGAAGAAGCGATCGCATAATCCTTAACCGGAATACGTCCCGCCAAATAAGCCATACGTCCGGCTTTCGCCGCCATTCCCATAGCATCCGCCATCATAGATGGTTTACTCGCCAAAGCGATCGCCGAATTAATCAGCAAAGCATCAGCCCCCATTTCCATAGCCATAGCCGCCTCACTGGGAGTACCAATTCCGGCATCTACCACCACCGGAACCTTAGCATTATCAATAATAATCTGAATATTGGCTGCATTTCTAATCCCTTGACCAGACCCGATAGGAGATCCCAAAGGCATGACCGTCGCACAACCCGCCTCTTCCAAATGTTTGGCTAACAGAGGATCAGCATTAATATAAGGCAAAACCGCAAACCCTTCTTTTACCAATTGTTCCGCCGCCTTCAGAGTTCCTATGGGGTCAGGTAGTAAATATTTAGAATCAGGAATCACCTCTAACTTGACAAAATTATTGTCTTCCTGACCCAATAACTTAGCCATTTCCCGACCCAGACGCGCCACCCGCACAGCATCTTCCGCCGTTTGACAGCCAGCAGTATTAGGTAACATCCAAATTTTTGACCAGTCGATCGCCTCCGCCAGCCCCTCATGTCCAGGAGCCTGAGTTTGCACCCGTCTAACCGCGACGGTCACTATTTCACAGCCACTAGAAACAATACTTTCCTGCATTTGTTCTAAACTGCGATATTTACCAGTTCCGGTCATCAAACGCGATGTAAATGACCTACCAGCGATCGTTAGCGGAGAATCAACAGGTTGTGATACTGGTTTTTCAACAGTTTGCATAGCATCATCCTTGAACTTGACACAAAGGGGATAGTACAGACAAGACAGATCTTATCCCTACCCTGGCGGGACATCAAATACCTGGGCCATCATTATCCGGCTTCCCGCCGCACCGATAATCACTACAGGCGGGAAGTGCTAGTTACAGAAGGCTATCAAAACCCAGGTATCAGACCGTTGCCGTTTGCAGTAATTCCCGCTTGAGTAATTCTACTTTATCAGTTTTTTCCCAAGGTAGATCGAGATCCGTGCGTCCCATGTGACCATAGGCTGCCACATCTTGGAAGAAACGGCCTCCCCGTAGGGCTGGTAAATCCCGCAGGTTAAACTCTTGAATCATACCCGCCGGACGCAACTCAAAGTTTTCTTGCACCACTTTCAGCAGTTGTTGCTCATCTACCTTACCGGTGCCAAAAGTCTCAATAAATAGACTAACAGGACGAGCTACCCCGATCGCATAACTTACTTGAACTTCGCACTTATCGGCTAAACCAGCAGCCACAATATTTTTAGCAATATAGCGGCAAGCATAAGCAGCACTGCGGTCTACTTTGGTGGGGTCTTTCCCAGAAAAAGCGCCGCCGCCATGTCTGGAATAACCGCCATAGGTATCAATAATAATCTTACGACCGGTTAAACCCGAATCCCCTTGAGGTCCACCGACGACGAATTTACCAGTAGGGTTAACTAAAAAGCGAGTATTTTCGTCAGGTTTAATATCAATGCCTTCCAAAGCTGGAGTGATCACCTTAGCCAACAAATCTTCTTTGATGCGATCTTGGACGGCTTGGGGGTCAGTAATATCGCCAATAGTTGCTGTATGTTGGGTTGAGATCAAAATGGTGTCTATTCTGACCGGGCGATCGTTTTCGTAAGCAATAGTAACTTGAGTTTTGCCATCAGGTCGCAAGTAAGGCAAAGTCCCATCTTTGCGAACAGCGGTCAACTGCCTAGACATCCGGTGAGCTAAACTGATGGGCATAGGCATCAGTTCCGGGGTTTCATTGCAAGCAAAACCGAACATCAATCCCTGATCACCAGCACCGATAGAGTCTAGGGCAGCTTCACTCAGTTTTTCCCGATTTTCCTGGGCTTGGTCAACACCTTGGGCAATATCTGGGGACTGTTCATCAAGGGCAACTAATACTGAACAGCTATCTGCTGAAAAGCCATTTTCGGCGTGTATATAGCCAATTTCGGCAATTTTTTTACGGGCTAGTTCGATATAATTAACTTGGGCTTTAGTGGTAATCTCCCCGGTAATTAGAACTAAGCCTGTGTTGACAACTACTTCGGCAGCGACCCGACTTTTAGGATCTTGAGCCAAGAGAGCATCTAAAATGGCATCAGAAATTTGGTCGCAGATTTTATCAGGATGACCCTCTGTGACTGATTCAGAGGTAAACAGATATTGACGATTAGACAAGGCTTTTCTCCTGTTGGATGATTGATTTGTTCCCAGTACGCACTATCCCGTCCAATATACCAAACTGCTGCTCCCTACAACGGATCATGAAAGTTTGAGGACTCAATGGGGTTCTAATGGGTTGGTTATCACGAATTTGATGGAGATAGAGGCTGATTGGAGGCTCCCCCGGTAATAATTGCGATCGCATCAAGTGCCGAGATTACCACATCAGCCATTTGTAAATCATGGCTTGATGGTTGCCAGCAAATACCGATCGCCCCAGCCGCTCCGGCTTGTTTCGCCATTTGCATATCCCCAGCAGAGTCTCCCACCATTAAGGTTTTCCCTGGTTCTACCCCTAGTTCCTGGCAACTCTGAACAAATAGGGCTGGGTTAGGTTTCGCTAAATTTTCACTAGCCCCCTTCTGTAGTTGTATATATGGATCTAACTTATGGCGGGTGACAAATGCTTGCACCTGTTCCGTCGTAGCTGCCGACAAAATCCCTAGTTTAATACCCCCGTCATATAGCGATTTCAGCACATCTAAGCCGCCTACGAATAGGGGTGATGGCGGATGGTTTTTAAAGCTGTTGTCGGCTTCTATAAAGGCTTTCTGAGCAATGTTTTTCGACTCTATCCATCCCCGTCCGGTTTCCGCGATATAGGCGGCGGTGGCAATTTCATTTTCTTGGCGTGTTCCTGTTGCCATTAAACCTGTAGGGTCTAGGGTATCGTTTTCTATACCAAAAGCCATCAGTAGGGGTTCGCCAATGCCGGGAATTTGGGCATCAACTAAACGCGATCGCACCTGTCCCAATTTTCGCAAGAATTCCTGGGAGTCTTCGAGAGTGCCATCTTTATCGAAAATGATAGCTTCTATGCGATCGAATGTAATGTTATTAACTCGAATACTGGGCAAGGTTCAGACCTCATATTTTCTAGCACCTTCCGTTTTAAATCTATACCCTACCAAATACGAAAAAAAAAGAGGGTTATCCCTCTTTTTTCCCTGATTGTTCAGCAATTAGGATTCCGTTGCTATGGGAATCTCTTCTTCTGAATCTTCTACAGCCTCTGTTTCGGCTACCGGTTCTGTGATCGCCTCTGATTCTGAAATCGGTTGCTCCTCAGTCTGATCAGCCAATTGCGCTTCCGTTTCCACATCAGTAGCCGGTGGGATATCAGCCGTAGATTCTGCTACCTCCGCTGTCTCTGCTGTCTCTGCTGCCGTTTCAACTACCGGGATACCTTGCTGTTCAGCCTGCATTTTTTCCCGGAACTTAGCAGCCATTTCCTCAGCTTTCTCATAAACCATCTCAGGATTTTTCACCATCGCCCCCGGTTCCGGTTCTAACTGCTTAGTAGACAGTGAAATCCGACCCCGATCAGCATCAAGATCAATAATCATGACTTTCACTTCATCATTAACATTGAAGACGCTGTGGGGGGTATCAATATGATCATGAGATATTTCTGAGATGTGCAGCAAACCGCTGACACCACCGATATCAATGAATGCACCGTAAGGTTTAATTCCTCGCACCGTACCGATGACCACTTCACCTACTTCTAGGCGGTTCATCTTACGCTCAACTAAGGCGCGACGGTGGCTGAGAACCAAACGGTTGCGGTCTTCATCAACTTCTAAAAATTTCAGTGGTAGTTCTTCCGCTACCAATTCTTCTTTAGGTTTCCGGGTGCTGATATGGGAACCAGGAATAAAACCACGCAATCCCTCAATGCGGACTAAAGCCCCACCTCGGTTAGTGGCAAAAACCTGAGAACGAACTGTAGCATCTTCTGCTTGCAGTTGGCGAACTCGCTCCCAAGCCCTCATGTATTCTATGCGACGGATTGACAATGTAAGTTGTCCATCCTCGTTTTCATCCGTGAGAATAAAAAATTCCCTGGTTTCATTGGACTGCAATACTTCTTCCGGGCTCTCCACCCGGTTGATCGACATTTCCTGTAGCGGAATGTATGCTGCTGTCTTAGCACCAATATCAATCAGAGCGCCCCGGGGTTCTAAACTGAAAACTGTGCCCGGCACCACATCTCCGGGGCTGAAGTGATAATCATACTTATCCAACAGGGCGGCAAAATCTTCGTGGGTAAAGCCCACATCTCTACTTGTTAGTGTCTGATTGATCATGCGAGTCGTTTCCTAGAATTTCTCCCCTTAATTGTGTTTACATTGGACAGAGGGCAGCGGTTTTGGGTTTCCGGGGGGGGTGGATCTGCTCTATTCTAGTGACCCAAATTTGTTAATTTGGACCCCAGTTAGGTGCATTTTACCTCAATCGGTGGCCTCTGGTTATAACCTGGTTGACTACTCACCCGAATTTAATTACGGGCAATTTTCAGCAGTTGTCACACAATGGTATCAATACCCTTGGCTCCATGCCTAGTAGCTGATACATTTACGCGACATTTTTCCGGTTGTTCCCGGACAATGCGACGATAGCC
>NZ_JARPLU010000072.1:0-24200 GCF_032349615.1 Limnospira sp. PMC 1279.21
CCGGACATTCGGTTTCCCTAATCATGGATGGTTGGCAGTGGTCGCATCTGGTAGTGGGTTCTACTTCACGCCTTCCGTTCCCCGCTTCAATCCTGGGGTTATGATTCCCAAAACTGGGGGTGGCTATCGCCGTTACTCTCAACGCAATTGTTAAGGAATCATTAAGATTTCCGGTTTGGCGTTTTGACCTTGAGTTCCCTGCCTTGTTTTGTATATTTCTATACCAAACGTTGGGACATATAAACAGTTATAGGGATGGTCAGGAGTGCGCTCCTTATATTCAACCAAGGGGTTGAAATCCCCACCGAGCGGTTATTTCAGGTATTGCAACCCTATTTCATGCCCGAACGTCTCGCACCCATGATTTCAATCTAGCAGAAAACTATGAAAGTTGATCATAATATCAGCCCAAACTAGATGCCCACACTACCTGAGTAGTTCTTGAATTATATTGTAGTGGGAGCATCAATTAACAATTAACTATAAAAACTGCATCAGGAAACTGGCAAGGCCCTTAGCACCTTTGGGTAATACCCCGCAATGAATCCATCAAGTTCTGATATTCAGGAGGATTAATCAACCCTGAACTGTAAAACTGTGCTAGACAGCTATTTAGGGCATTAAATGCTGTTTCCTTATCAATCCAGGACTTGCCCCCAAGCAGTGCCTCTTCTGGAGTGGAGTAGTCGTTATTGGAAGTTAGATGGTCACCGTAGGGCAGGATGATCTGCCACTTCCAACGGTGACGGAAACTGAGAGTTGATATCAGTAGCCCATAATAATCCTTGTGCATTGATTTTTGTTACCTAGGTGACAAAACTTAATTTTTATTTAACAATTGTATTATATTTTCTAATCAATATCAAGTTTGGGCGGCGTGATACCAAATCTTCACGAGTCGGTCAGATCCGCCACTAGCTATGGTTTTGCCGTCAAGACTAAATGCTAGGGATAATACGTCTGCTGAATGGGCGGCGATGGTTTCTAATAATGTGCCGTCGCCCAGTTGCCAAATGTCGATTTGGCCTTTACTGTTGCCAGTAATTAACTCTGTACTATCGGGTTTAAAGGCGATCGCAAATATATCGGCATCATCAGCCCGCAGGGTACGCCATAGCTTCCAGGTCTGGTCTTGTTGATGCCATAGACCGATGGAACCATCCCGACATCCTCCGGCTAACATTTGACCGTTAGGACTAAAAGCAACGGTTCTCACCCAGTCAGACCAACGGGGTAGGCTTCCTAATTCTTGTCTTTGCTGTAGGTTCCACAGGCGGACAGTTTTATCCCTAGAGGCGCTGGCTAGGGTCTGACCATCTGGGGAAAAGGCGAGTCCATAAATGCGATCGCTATGACCATAGAGAGTGTAGGAAGGCTTCCCTTTTTTGAGATCCCAAATTTGTATGGTTTTGTCCCGGGAGGCGCTGGCTAGAATATCTCCCTGGGGGGAAAAGGCCACCTGTTCCACAGCATCTTGATGACCAATGAGGGTATACCAGCGTTTACCTTTTTTGAGATCCCAAATTTCCACAGTCTGATCACGACTACCACTAGCTAAAATGTCTTCCTTCGGGGAAAAGGCGATCGATGTTACCCAATTTTCATGACCAGTTAGCGTGTACCAACGTTTCCCATTTTTCAGTCTCCAAATTTCTATAGTCAGATCTTGGCTACTGCTGGCCAGTATTTCCTGATCAGGAGAGAAAGCTACACAGGTGACTTGATTACGGTGTCCTGTCAGCGTATGTAGCAGTTTCCAGCTAGGTGATGACCGTTGAGGTTGAACACGGCTAGGTTTTGGTGGGGTGGGTGGCTGAGAAGTTCTAGCCGTCGGTGGTGGGGTGATTTGCTGACTGGTTCTAGCTGTCCGTGGTGGCGGTGGGGGCAGTGGTGGCCGCGGTACTCTCACCGATGCAGCCGGGCTAGGGAGTGCCGTATTATCAAAGTTATTAATATTAATGTTGTGCAGAATCGTCGGGGGTAGTCCACTAGGATGCAGTGCCCTCAGTACATTCAGCGGGGAATTATAGCGCTGGGAAGGTAGGGAAGCCACCATTCTATCTAAAACTAAGCCCAGTTTATTACTAACCGTATTTTCCTGTAAATAATCTCGCCAAACCCATTTATCTTGGTGAATATCATAGAGGTCAAAGGGCGAGATTTGGGTGAGTAAATATAAGCAAGTCACCCCCAAACTATAAATATCACTAGCATATATGGCTTGACCCCTAGTTTGTTCTGGAGCCACATATTCAGGACTGCCGATAATAGTTCCTGGTCCTGATAAGTTGGTGCTTTGTACTACTTTCGCCGCCCCAAAGTCCACTAATACCAACTTACCCGATGTCGAGCTATTTACTAATGTTTGAGATTGAATAATATTGGCGGGTTTAATATCCCTATGAATGACTTTATTTTGATGTATAAATTCTAAAACTGGCAAGAGTTCATCAAGTAGTTGAATTATTTGAGTTTCGTTAAAAGTTCCCTGGCTAATTACTAAGTCTTCTAAATTGGGGCCGTTAATATATTCTTGGACTAAGTATTGATTATTGTCCTGTTGAAAATGTGCCAGCAAATCTGGGATGTGGGGATGTTTTCCTAGTTCATCGAGACGTTGGGCTTCTTGGTGGAATAATTCCGCAGCTTTGCGAGTAGTTTCTACCCCTTGGGTTTGGGGAAAAAATTGCTTAATGACGCAGGGGGGATGGGAGGGTTTATCGTGATCAACTGCCAAAAATGTTTTCCCAAATCCGCCATGACCAATAGGTTTAATAGCCTGGTATCTCTCCCGTAGAAACAGTTTGGCACCACAGGTGAGGCAGAATTTAGCATCATCTGGATTTTGGGGATGAGAACATTGGGGATTGAGGCAATAACTCATGGTAGAAAATAATTACCAGGGGACTAGGTTGGGGTTTTTATTCTGTTTCTAAGCGGAAGGTTTGACCATTATGATTGGTGCGGTAAAGCCAATGGCGCTGACCATCAGACACTCGGACCCGCCAGCCATCTACTAACATTTGACCACATAATTCGTCTGGCTGGGCGAGTCCTAAACAGGTATTTGGCCAAGTCTGTCTTTCGGCGGCGAGGATTTCGATTTCATCTGGGGAACTTCCAGTGCGATCGATGACATCTTGGCGCAATTTGGTGGTAATTTCCGGGGGGAGATCGGCTAAATTTTGGGAGGTTTCATCCATGATCATCACGGCTTCAGGGTTTTCTACCATAATGGGGTCTGGAGTAGCAGAGTCGGTTTTGACTAAAACCACAAAGGCGACTAGGGCTAACACGCCTATCAGTAGGGCGAAGATGACCCGGGGAGGTTGTAGGTAGATGGGTCGGTCTGGCTGGTCTTGGTTGGCAGAATCCTGGGGCTTAGGTTTCATAACTAGGACTCGCAAAAACTAGATGATGACGCTTGGAAATATTATAGCTTAATAATTATGGGAAGGAAATGATACAGTATTAAATTAAGTACAATTGTGGGGGTTTGATGTATGGATGTACTATTAGAGGGGGGTGCAGTCCTGGAAAAACGGGATTATACCTTAATTGTGGATGTCAGCGAGAGTATGGCAATGGCTGGCAATAAAAAGGGGCAGTCTCGCTGGGAGTTAATGCGACAATCGATTTTAGAGTTGGCAACCTATTGCGAACATTTTGACCCGGATGGGATTACTTTATATTTATTTGCTGAAGAGTTTAAGCGCTACGATCGCATTACTTCTGACCATGTGGGAGAGGTTTTTGAGAATCATAAACCAGCCGGAAAAGCTGATTTAGCCTCGGTTCTCAAAGATGCCACTGATAGTTATTTTGCTAGACGGGCGACGGAACAATCACAGCCTAATGGTGAAACTATTTTTGTGGTGACGGGTGGGGAGATTATTAATACGTTATTGGAGGTTAAACGCATCTTGATTAATGCTTCCAATCAATTAACCCATGAGGAAGAGTTGGCTGTGGAAATGATTAGGGTGGGCTCTAGTGAAGAGGCTACGGCGTTTTTTAAGGTGCTTGATGATGAGTTAACGGCGGCGGGCGCTCGTTACAATATTTGTGATACAGTGAGTTTGGAAGATATGGAAGAGATTAGTTTGACGGATGTTCTATTGCGGGCAATTACTGATTAGATTTGAGGGGATTTCCTGGAAATAGGCAACCATTGGGGTTGCCTTGATTGATGTTATTGCGGATGCCATTTGATATTGCAACCAATACTGGGTTTTTGGTCGCTGTTGATGGGTTTGTCGGCGATAATGGCATCTAAAGCCGCCCGCAAATCTGCCCCGGTGACGGGTAAGTTATTCCCGGGGCGACTGTCATCTAATTGACCGCGATAGACTAATTGGCGATCGCTATTAAACAAGAAGAAATCGGGGGTACAGGCTGCTGTATAGGCTTGGGCTACTTCTTGGGTTTCATCGTAGCAGTAAGGGAAGGAAAAACCTACTGTTTCCGCTTGGTTTTTCAGGTGTTCGGGTCCGTCTTGGGGATGGGTTTTGATGGAGTTGGCGCTAATGGCAACTATTCCTATTCCTAGGGGTTGATAATCACGTCCTAATTGGGCTAGTTCATCTTGAATATGTTTAACGAAGGGACAGTGACAACATATAAACATGACTAGCAAGGCTTTTTTATCCTTAAATGTATCGACGGATATCATTTCCCCAGAGGTCACGTCTGGGAGTTGAAAATCTGGGGCGCGCGTCCCCAAACTTAACATGGTTGATGCTGTTAAAGCCATGATTCAAGATTCCTAATTTCTACTATTGGATAACATCTGTTATCATTATAGCGGATCATTCTCGACTCAGGTTAGGTAACGCCATGGCTGATAACTAGGATGTTTGGGGGTGGGGGGTAAGTTGACATGAAGGGAATGTGATATGATCTCAAATAGCCACCCATAAAATGGAGAGAGCTATTATGAGCGATATCATATCCCTAAATACTTCAACGGCTATTAAGTTGGATGATTATATCCAATATGCGGAGGGGGGAATTGTTAGCCGGGTTTTGCTGAAAGATGCTCACTGTCAATATACCCTATTTTGTTTGGGGGCTGGCACGGAAATTTCGGAACATACAGCTACCAAAAACGCGACGGTTAACGTTTTGGCAGGTCGCGGAATTTTAATTCTGGAGGGGAAAGAGATTACCTTAGAGGCGGGAGTGTTTGTATTTATGAAAGCCAACGCACCCCACGCCCTGAAAACTGAGGAAAATCTGGCATTTTTACTGACTCTTTCGGCTGGTAATGAGTAGGGAAATTAAGTGACTTTAGCGCCTTGGGTATCAATTGCAAGCGATCGCACATCTACCCCGATGTTATAGCCCCTCCAAGCCTCCCTCATAGCAGATACACATAAGTGGGTGTGGGGGGGGTCTGTGAGGGCTAGAAGGGTCGGTCCTGCCCCGCTAATGGCTAATTCGTAAGCGCCTGCATCTAAGGCGGCTTGTCTGACGGTATCATAACCCTGAATCAGAGATTGGCGGTAGGGCTGATGGATTTTGTCAGCCATAGCCACGCGCAACCAGTCTCCCTGTCCGGTTTCTAAGCCTCGGACTAATAAACCTAGGTGGGCGGTGTTGAAAATGGCATCGGCGCGGGTATAATGGGAGGGGAGGACGCTGCGGGCTTCGGCGGTGGATAGTTCAAAGTCGGGAATAGCGACGACGGGGACTATATCTTGATGCCAAGGAATTTCGCAGATCTGCCAGCGGTGGTTATGGTCGGCTACTGATAACTGACAGCCCCCCAACAGGGCGGGAACTACGTTGTCGGGGTGTCCTTCTATGGCGATCGCCATTTCCATAATTTCTGTTGGAGTTAGGGGGTTTCCGGCTAGGGTATTTGCACCCACTAAACCCCCGACAATTGCTGTGGCTGAACTTCCTAAACCTCTGGCGAGGGGGACTCCTAGTTTGATGTGAATTTTGACGGGAGGGGGAGTTTGATTGATGTGATGGTAGAATTTGAGAAAGGCTTGATAAACTAAGTTGCGATCGTCTGTGGCTACGCGATCGCTTTCTAGTCCTTCGGCGGTAATTTGGTGGGGTTTTTCTGTATCTGTTAAAGGCGAAAATTCTAGGGTATTATATAGGCTGAGGGCTGCACCAATACAATCAAACCCTGGTCCAATATTGGCGGTGGTGGCGGGGACGGTAACGGTAATTGGGTGAGACATTGAAAATGATGAATATGGGCTAATTTTGTGGGAAAATTAGGGATTTTATCCCTGGCTTGTAGTTATGCAGACCATGGCTAGTTATTCTGGGTCTTGGTTGGCTGAATTTTCGCCAATATTAAGATTCTTTTTGGACTCTTTTAATTCTTTCCAGAGTTGTTTGATTCTTTGGTAAGCCACTTCGGAACTCAGTTTACCATTGGTTTCTAACCCACAGATATAGTTCACCTTATGTGCAAACTCTTGGAGGTTAGAGTTAAACATCATATTTTGGGGGCTAAATTCTCCACGATAACGGGTTTTGGGGTAAAGAAATTCGTCTTTTTCGTTCATATATTTAGGCTGAATATGTTAGTTGGTATCCTGGGGGAAAGCTACTACTAACTCCCTCAAAAAAAATGCTATTCTGGCTACATTTTTAGGTGCTAGTAATATCATTAATGAAAATCAAGGACTGACACTTAGGGGGTATCTGGGTTTAAGTCTGACCGTGGTGATTATAGTATTTCAGGCGGGTTATACAAGGGAAAGGATTATATTTTTGACCAGTATTTATACTGACTCAATCCGATTAAATGATTAACTAAATCCGGGTCAACTTAGCTGAAGATCATATAGCATTATGTATTATATGTTAGGCGATACCAAAAGGGGAGTCAATATGTCTATGGGTTTAGACAAACTCCCCATGGTCAAAGAGGTTTCTAGCCTATTATAGGTTATTGTGGCGCACCATATCCCCCGCCGCCGGGAGTTTGGATGGTCAACACATCCCCTATACCCATAAGGGCGATCGCCGTACTACCGAGATCTTCAACAGTCCCATTTTGGCGAGTAATGGAATTACGCCCCACCATACCCGGTTCACCCCCAGCCATACCAAAAGGTGGAATGATGCGATGTCCCGATAGGATAGTGGCAGTCATTTCCTCCAAAAATCGAATTTGGCGGATAATACCATTACCACCGCGATAGTTTCCGCCGCCGCCGCTGTGGGGGCGAATAGCAAAAGCATCGATCAGAACTGGATAACGCCATTCTAACACTTCTGGATCAGTTAGGCGAGAATTAGTCATGTGAGTATGTACCGCGTCGGTCCCGTGAAAATTTGGACCTGCGCCAGATCCGCCGCAGATGGTTTCATAATACTGATAGCGATCGCTTCCAAAGGTCAAATTATTCATAGTTCCCTGGGAAGCCGCCATAACCCCCAAAGCGCCATATAAAGCATCAACCACAGCCTGAGAAGTTTCGACATTTCCCGCTACTACAGCCGCCGGAAATTTGGGGTTAAGCATACAGCCTTGAGGGATGACAATTTCCAAAGGTTTTAGACATCCAGCATTGAGGGGAATACTATCAGCCACCAAAGTCCGAAATACATACAAAACCGCCGCTTTACAAACCGCCTGGGGCGCATTAAAATTACTTTCCAATTGTCGAGAAGTTCCGGTGAAATCTATTTTAGCGCTGCGGTTTTGGCGATTAATGCTAATCGCGACTTGAATAACTCCCCCATTATCCAGAGGATAAATAAACTGACCATCCCGCAGAACATAAATAGCCTTTCTCACGCACTCCTCAGCATTATCCTGGACAAATTTCATATAAGCCTGGACTGTGGCTAACCCATATTGTGCGACCATTTTCTGTAATTCCGTCACCCCTTTTTCGTTAGCGGCAATTTGTGCTTGTAGGTCAGCAATATTAGTCTCCGGGTTCCGCGCCGGGTAGGGATGATGAGTTAATAATTTCAGCAATTCTGCTTCTCGGAATTTGCCACTATCAACCAACTGGAAATTATCGATTAAAATCCCTTCTTCCAATACTGTTTGACTATGGGGCGGCATAGAACCGGGTGTTATCCCTCCCAGGTCAGCATGATGACCGCGAGATGCCACATAAAATAAAATGTTTAATCCGGCGGTATCAAACACTGGAGTAATGACGGTAATATCAGGTAAGTGAGTCCCGCCATCATAGGGATTATTTAGCATATAAACATCCCCCGGCTTGAGAGTTTCGGCTTTGGCTTTAATTAGGCTGCGGACACTTTCTCCCATAGAGCCTAAATGTACAGGAATATGGGGAGCGTTAGCTACGAGTTCCCCCAATTCATCAAAAATTGCACAGGAAAAATCTAGGCGTTCTTTAATGTTAACTGATGATGCCGTATTTTGTAGGGTAATTCCCATCTGTTCCGCGATAAACTGAAACAGGTTTTTAAAAATTTCCAGACGCACGGGATCTGGTTTATTGGTCAAGGTATTGGTGTCAATGGGGGAGGTTTGGGGCTGGGAAATTTTGGCTAAAACTAAGTGATTGCGTTCGGTTAATTGGGCAGACCAACCTGGTTCTATAATATTAGTTCCGGTGGCTTCAAGAATAATCGCAGGTCCGATTACTTCATCTCCTGGCTGTAAAATCTCTCTGGGAAATACGGGGGTTTGTTGCCATTTATGATTAGCAAACATAGGGACGGTAGCAATAGGAGATGGGGGTTGATCATTTCGACGAGATAATATGGTTTCCGGGGGATTTTCCATCTGGCGGACTACTTCGACGGATACAGATTCAACTATTAATTTTTTGTCGGCTTTGACAAAACCATAACGGGTGCGGTGTTCGGTTTCAAAGGCGGCTTTCATGGGTTCGACTTGGGGGGAAAATGGGACGGTTAGGGTGGAGTCAGTCCCCTGATATTTTAAATTAGCGCGATAAAAAACTATGTCGTTGGGGGAATTGTGGGGGTCAAGTTCCGATCGCATTTCGGTTTCTAAATCGGCTAAAACTGGGGTGATATCTGCTAATAAATGTTCGTTTAGCGTGGCTTCTATGGCTTTCTCGCGGATGTTACCTACATCTGCTAGGGCCATGCCATAGGCAGATAAAACGCCAGCGTAGGGATGAATAAACACCCGTGTAATGCCTAATGTATCTGCGATCGCACAGGCGTGTTGACCTCCTGCGCCGCCAAAGCAACAGAGGGTATATTCGGATACGTCATAACCCCGCTGTAGGGATATTTTCTTAATCGCATTAGCCATATTTTCTACGGCGATCGCAATAAAACCCGCCGCCACTTCTTCCGGTTGGCGAGGGTCTCCGGTGGCTTGAGTAATATCTGCGGCTAACTGGTTAAATTTGGCTTTAACTACTTCTGGGTCAAGGGGTGAATTGGCTTGGGGTCCGAATACTTGGGGGAAAAATTCGGGTCTAATTTTGCCTAACATTACGTTACAGTCAGTAACTGTTAAAGGTCCCCCACCACCATAGCAAGCGGGACCTGGATCAGCACCCGCAGACTCTGGACCGACACGATAGCGGAAACCGTCAAAGCATAAAATTGAACCTCCCCCGGCTGCTACAGTATGAATAGAAAGGATAGGCGTTCGCATTCTGACTCCCGCAATTTCGGTCTCAAATTGTCTTTCATATTCGCCATTATAATGCGCGACATCTGTGGATGTTCCACCCATATCAAAGGTGATAATTTTGTCAAAACCTGCCTGTTTACTGGTTTTCACTGCGCCGACAATGCCGCCAGCAGGTCCTGATAAAATGCTGTCTTTTCCTTGGAAGTTTTGGGCGTTAGTTAAAGCACCATTGGACTGCATAAACATTAATTTAGGCAGGTTTTGCGGCGGGCTAGATACTGCATCTTTTGGGGGCTGGTTGCCATATAATTCCTGGGCAACTTTATCAATATAACGCCTTAAAATGGGTGAGAGGTAAGCATCCACTACGGTGGTATCTCCCCGGCTGATTAGCTTCATGAGGGGGCTAATTTGGTGGGATGCGGAAATTTGGGTAAAGCCAATTTCGGCGGCGATTTCGGCGATTTTTTGTTCGTGTTTGGGGTAGCGGTAGCTGTGCATTAGGGCGATCGCACAACTGCGAATTCCGTCTTGATAAGCCTTTTTTAGGGCGATTTTTAAGGGTTCTAATTGGAGAGGTTGCAGTTCTTCCCCTTGGGCGCTGTAGCGTTCTTCTGCTTCGATTACCCTTTCATATAGCAGGGATGGTAAAATGATTTCTTGGGCAAAAATATCGGGGCGATTTTGATAGCCAATGCGGAGAGCATCTTTAAAGCCTTTGGTGATGATTAACACAGTGCGATCGCCTTGGCGTTCCAGGAGTGCATTGGTTGCTACTGTGGTTCCCATTTTTACCTCAGAAATACAATTTTCTGGGATGGGTTCATGCAAACCAATTCCTAAAATTTCTTTGATACCAGCTACCACAGCATCCTGATAACGTTGAGGATTTTCTGATAGGAGTTTATGGGTCACTAAACTACCGTCTGGTTTGCGCGCGACAATATCTGTAAATGTACCGCCTCTATCTACCCAAAATTGATATTTATTTACTAAGTTTTCAGCCATTGAATAATCCCCAATCATGTGAATTGTTGACAGTTACTCTAGTCCCATTCTATATAGCCATTCTCAATCAATACAGAAATCAGCCCCCACCACCTTCTCACCTTCTGGGAGAGGGTGGTTAGGGGGTTAGGTGATCTGGTCTTATTTATGAGACAGTTGCTTTAGTCTTTGGTCGGGAGGTATGACTATATATTCACCATAAAAGAGACTAAATTCGATGGTATTGTGTATCAGTTTGATGAGACGATCGCCCCAAAGATGCGATCGGGATAATAACCGATGATTTTGCCAATTCTGTTGTTTCACCATAAAAACCCCCTGAATCAAAAATTGGGTATAAGTAGGGTCTAACCTACTGACAGACTCAATAGATATCCCTCAGATATTGGGTTGACAAATAAACCCCGGATTATTTAGAATAGCGGGATTCTAACCAAATTCTGACATCTTGTTCCGTATAAAAACGTTGATTGCGCCGAGTGAAAGGGTCATAAACATCCCAGACTAAATCACCATCTTGATCATAACTTTCAGAGATTCTGATATCCCCGCCACCCAGCAGAAAATTATACAATAAACTAGGTATTTTTTGCCACCAATTAACAATACCTTTTGTGGGGTAAATGCCGGAATAATTCACCAAAGCATTACCCGTCAATGGCATGGTACTACAAGCAGTTCGTTCCGTTGATTTCATCGCCACAATTCCTCCATGAATATTCAGTTGTAACAAACCATAAAGTAGAGGAGATGCTAACTTTAAACTCCCTTATTTATCGCGGTTCACATAAATAAGCGATCGCCAAAATAAGTAAATTTCGATCACTCTATAAAAAGTATGACCTACCTCAGCCAAAAATAACAGATGCAGTTATGATGAATTGTAGCCATAACAGTTTAATTTTTGGCAACTGTTATGGTAAGAAAATCAGCAACTGTATCCTTGTAAGGGATTTGGAGGTATGACCATGAAAGCCAGACCCGTGGAAAAGTCTCCCGGAGTGAATTTGTATGAACAGGTAGCCAACCGCATTCAGTCCCTCATTAAAGAAGGGACCCTGAAACCAGGCTCGCGCATTCCCTCAGTCCGCAAAATGCACCAACAGATGAGTGTTAGCATCACTACAGTATTAGAAGCCTATCGCCTCCTCGAAGACAGAGGGCTAATTGTCGCGCGTCCTCAGTCGGGGTACTATGTTCGCCATATTCTGTCACTTCCACCCGCAGAACCCACCTCCTCAGCCCCTCCGGGACTAGCCTGTAACGTAGATACCTCAATAGCTTTTAAGATCAATAAAGTCCTACGGGAACCAGGAATGATTAAACTCGGTGCCGCCGTCCCTGACCCGGAACTATTCCCCCTCGCCGCATTAAATCGACTGATGGGACAGGTAATGCGTCAAAACCCAGAAGTCTGTCACTCCTATAACGCGCTACCAGGGTTGGAACCTTTACGCGATGAAGTAGCCAGGAGATTAATGGATGCGGGTTGTTCCCTCACCCCAGACCAAATTTTGATTGTGAATGGGACGACAGAGGGGATGTATTTATCTCTACGCGCGATCACAAAACCGGGGGACACAGTGGCGATCGAGTCCCCATCCTATTATGGATTGTTAGAAATTTTGCAATCTCTACACCTAAAAGCCTTGGAACTTCCCACCCACCCGCGATCCGGCTTATCATTACCAGATTTGGAAAACGCCCTGAGTCAAGGTCAGGTGGCTGCTTGTGCGATCGTTTCCAATTTTAGTAATCCCCTGGGAAGCTGTATGGAAGATAGCAAGAAAAAAGCCTTAGTGGAAATTCTGGAACGCTACGATATTCCTTTGGTGGAAGATGACGTTTATGGAGATTTAGGTTTTGATGAGATGCGTCCGAAGGCGATTAAAGCGTTTGATAAAAAGGGTTTGGTTTTATATTGCTCTTCTTGTAGTAAAACCATTTCTCCCGGTTTGCGGGTAGGTTGGGTGGTCGCTGGTCGTTATCAAAACACCGTCGAACAACTCAAATTGTTTACTAACATTGTCACAGCGGCAGCTAATCAATTAGCGATCGCTGCCTTTTTAGCCAATGGAGGTTATGACCGCCATCTCCGACACCTACGACGGGCTTATGGGGAACAGGTTTTACGAATGACTCAGGCAATTTGTGATTATTTTCCCCCAGAAACTAAAGTAACGCGCCCCACAGGAGGTCACGTCTTATGGGTAGAACTTCCACCCCATTTTGATGCGATCGCACTTTACCAGGATGCCTACAAACGCCAAATTAGCATTGCTCCTGGAACCATGTTTTCTGCATCAGGAAACTATCAAAACTGCTTTCGCTTAAATTGTGGTTTACTTTGGTCTCCCAAAATTGAGATGGCTATGAAAACTTTAGGAGAATTAATTGCCAATCAAGACTCTGATAAAACTCGGTTACGCCCGCTATTTTTCGCTTGATCCAATCCCCTATCTGCACTTAATATCAGGTCTTCTGGTGATAAATCATCCCCAATAATTTGACTGGCAACTCCCGCGCTAAGGGTAATACATGAACCAATCTCAGACCCACAGTGGGGGATATTTTTAGCCAAAACCTTCAGGCGAATTTGGTTCGCTACATTCAGGGCTTCTTTTAATTTAAGACCCGGTAGGATAATCGCAAACTCTTCACCACCGTAGCGGGCGGCTAAGTAGGGCTTTTGCTTATGAGAAGCCGTGATAGCTTCTTGAATAGCTTTGGCAATTCTTGGCAGACATAAATCTCCCGCTAAGTGACCATAATTATCATTGTAGGGCTTGAAAAAATCTATGTCTAAGAGAATTAAAGAGATGGGTTGTCCTTTTTGGCTTGGTAAAGTATGTTCCATATAAAGATAGAACTTACGTCGATTTGCTAATTGCGTTAAATCATCCAAAAAAGCTAGTTCTTTCAGCTTTCTGTTTTCTTGCTGTAGCTGCCGAATCCTGATATTTTGATAGTAAATCTTACGATACAGTTTCCGCTAGAGCAATATTGTGGAGGATGTTAATGGGATATTGATCAATATTCTCCATGGTATTACTATCAACTAAAATGTCCTGAACTATTGGGCGATTTAGGATGTCAATATTCATGGTAGTATTATCTTGATAGTTCCTCGAAAAATGGGGATGTTCATGATGCAAGTTTTGGTGATTATTTAAACCCAACTTGCTGACCATTTTAGTGAAGATGACTTCCAGCTTGGACTTCAGATTAATTTCCTGGAAATATCTTGACTTTTCGATGGAAATAAGATTTAATAGTTGTGGGTTCAGAATCACGGTTAACTTACCTATCTCTCGGTTTCAACAATATCGATTATTGACGATCTGCCGTAAGATTGCCGTGACGACTATCCGCCGATACCGTGATAATCCTGAAAAAGTCTCGTGATCGGCTAGTTTGAATGATTGTGATCATTTGACCAAATTTATGTGACTGTGATCACAATGGGCTAAAAACCTGTCTGAGGGTAGATACGGAGAAATTCCCACCCAAAATGGCGAAGCAGGTTAATATTGTGGTAGATACTCACGAGGCAATCAATCTATGTCACCTTGGCCAAGCCTAATCACTGCATCTGCGCTTATCCTATACCTGGTTGTCACCATCAACGTAGGTAGAGCTAGAATGAAATATAAGGTTATGCCTCCTGACATGACAGGCGATCCCAACTTTGAAAGAGTTTTGCGGGTACAGCAAAATACCCTAGAACAGTTAATTATGTTCCTTCCAGCGTTGTGGCTGTTTTCTGAGTTTGTCAGTCCCTTAGTGGCTGCGGGTTTGGGGGCAGTATGGATAGTTGGGCGCATTCTCTATGCGTGGGGATACTATCAGGCGGCGGAAAAGCGGATGATTGGCTTTGGGGTCAGTATCTTATGCTTATTTTCCCTATTGGGGGGGTCTCTAATCGGAATTATCATCCCCTTGGTTAAACAACTGATCTAAATTCGTGGAGTCAAGGACATGGCAGAGAATCAGCCAGAAGATCCGATCATGTTTAGGATCAGCGATCGCCTCTTTCAACAATTAACCGAATTTACCGAAACCCTAGAATCCGAGGATATGAACCCGCGTCCCAATTCCGAGGGCGATCGGACAGTCAACCCGCCAACGGACTTAACCAGTTTACCGCTACCCTCGGAGTCCCCCAATTCCCCATCTGAATAACTTAATTAACGAATGGCTGATCTCGAACAATTAAAATCTGCCTTGGTCAGGACTAAAAATCCTAACCAAATATCTGCCCTAATTGTTGATTTCACCCACCAAGAGATACTTAGTGTCTACCATCAACTACCGTCCCAAAAGCAGCAACGAATTTGTCAAATTTGGGCGATCGAATTTGAATCAGGGTGACAATTAGTAAGGGTAAAGTGCATCCATGTCAGAACCCAACAATCATCCTTCATCATTACAGTATCAAAATGAATCTCCCCCTCATTCCTCCGCTTTCACAGAGGAAGAAAACGAGATACCTACAGTCACCGACTCCGAATCTTTATTTAATCACACATCAGGCTTAGTTCCCTATCTGGGTTGGGTGAGTGTTTTATCATTAATTGTCGCTATGGTCATGTTTGGAAATGACCTAGGGGCGATCGCGATTATTTATGTAATTATCACCATTTTCTGTGCGGCTTTATCCTACCGATATCCCCGCCAAGGATTATGGGGTTTACTGATTTATTTACCTTTGGCGGGGACGATCGCCTATTGGGTAGGGGATGATCGACCTATTTTTCACTTACTAAAAAATATATTATTTTACATTCCCGCCCTTTTAGGAATGCTGGTTGTCTTAATTCGTGAAAACAAAGCAATTCTGATTAATAAACATCTCAAAATCCCGCTATTAATCTTTGTAGGGATTGCTTTAATTAACCTAATTATCGTCAATGGAGGGCAACATTTTAGTGATGACCCTAGGGGAATTCCCATAGTTATGGGGATTTTCGGATTAGCCATCTTAATCGGATATATCCCCCTAATCACCTGTGGATATTACCTGATCCGTAAAAGTCAAGATGTCTATTTCCTCAATCGTTTACAGGTAGTTTTAGCCATAGTATGTTGTCTGCTAGGTATCGCTCAATTTTGGTTAGTCATCACAGGCGTTTGTCCAGACAATAGCGGCTTAGAACCCCATCTTTTACTAACAGCCAACCTACAGCGCAAGTGTCTAGTTGGGGGTTCTTTGGGCTACCTACCAGAAGCCAATTTTATCCGACTTCCCGGAACCTTTGTCTCCCCATGGCATTGGACATGGTTTTTAATTTCCAGTGCCTTTTTTGCTTTTCTAACTGCCCTCAATGACCCGAAAATCACTTGGCAGATAACTGGCGGATTTTCCCTATTCTTAATCATGATAAATGCCGTCATCTCAGGTCAGAGAACCGCTTTTTTGGCCGTACCTGTGGTGCTGATATTATTAATGGTTGCCACCAGTCATATATCCCGTTGGAAGCGATTATTAATTAGCTTTTTAGCCATCGGACTATTTTTGTTAACTACCCTCGTCATATTTCCCAATCTAGCCGAGGGACGAATTGAAAGTTTTACCGGACGCTGGATAGCATCCCCCCCTCCCGAATTTGTCATAGATCAAACTCAGTGGACTCTCAGAAATAGCGGAGGCTTATTAGGTAATGGACTCGGACGAGGGACTAATGCCACCCGCAGTCTAGGTAGCACACGGCTACTAGAAACCTATTATTCTAAACTCATCTACGAATTAGGCATCATAGGAGCGATCGCCTTTTTAATATTGGTAACCACCCTGATGATCGAAGGTTTCAAATCTTATCATCAAGTCCGCAATTCTCATCTGAGAAATGATGGTATTGTCTTCTGGATTTTTATTATCATTATCGGTTACAACCCCTACTGGTATCCTCTCGATACCGACCCCGTTGCCGTTTATTACTGGTTGATTGCTGGGGTGATGTTGAAAATCCCCAGCCTAACCGAATAACCGTTGTTGCTTGTTTAAATCAGCTTCTCCCAGATAAATTTGGCGCTGACCTTTGGGAATAGTAATCCAACCCAAATCTTGTAGGCGGTTAGTCAGATTAGAAATACTCACCCCCAACTCATCCCTAATACTGTAGAGATGAGACCACTTACTGAGATCGCGACCCGATCGCTTTTCCTCCAAAATATGACGAGGCATCAGCAGACAACTGGCAAAATATTGAGCCTGCCATTCAATGGAAGCAATTTGAGAGGAAACCGCACCACTGCGACAGACAAATGGTTCCTGGGCTGTTGAGGATGACCAACCGTAATTTCCCAGATTCAATTCTAACTGTCGAGCTACCCCGTCCACCTCATCCTGATTAATATGAAGGACCCAGTGTCCGATTTCATGGGCGATCGTAGACTCGATAAACCCTTGGGGTTTTTCTAAAATCTCTTCGTTAATCTCAATTTGTCTAGCGGCGGGAATAATGCGGGCGGCGATCGGCCCTTGTTCGTCCGCTGGTATGTAATCCCATACTACCCCCAAATCTAAAAAGTCCGCCACCAAACTCGACTCAAAAGGCCACTGAGGAGCAAAATTAGGGGTAGCCGCCATGCGCTGAAGAATCTGATCAGCGCGACGTTCAATAGATTCTTTCGCATAAAAGCGATAGGGTTTGAGAATACTCACTGATCTTTCCCCGAAGCTGCATCAAATACCTGTTTAGCAAAATTAGGGTTTTCCTGAAGTCGTCGAAATAGCGCTGTGATCTCCCGGTTATTCTGTTTGAGGAAATTCTCGTAATGGTGGGGAATGCGTCCCGCCAAAAAGATTAACTCCTCCTCATCTATGCCCAAATTTCGCGCTAAACCCCGGATTACCTCCTCTTTGGGAGCATAATCAGCGCGATCGTTCTCTAGCTTTGATAGATAGGTAAAGTCCACACCAAGCAACCCCGCCAGTTCTCGCTGGGAGTAGCCCCTATCCTTGCGAGCCTGACGGATCAATTTACCAAAAGTTTGTGTTTCGTCCACGGCATTGTCCTCCTGGTCTCTATTATAAGACACCTTGAACAAAATTTCAACTGATAACTTGACGAAACCATCAACACTTGTTAGTATAGATGTAGTTGAACAAAGCATCAACTGCCAAGGCTCTACTGATAGCGCTCAACTGTCAATAAAACCACATCATGCCATAGATGTAGAGTCTAAGGCTTCCAGATGTTGGGTGAAATGGCGAACCGGAGGACAGATCCCATGCTCAGGACTTGGACTGATACCCATTACCAACTAAATGATCACGACTGGCTCTATATTGCCACCCATGAGGAACTAGGTTCAGCGTCCCTAGTCTGTCCGGGTTATACGCGCGACGGTACAGGATTTAGCATTCATTTTACTGCCGCTCACACGGAGACTTTAGAGAAACTGATCGCCGCCTTAAAGATTTTGAAAGCACAACCCCAACCATTATCTACTTATCCCGAACCAGAAAAAACAGTTTCTGTGATTCGCTAAACGCTGATTTTGTCCACATTTTCACGAGTTGTAGAAACCATGAATAAAACTAACGAAAAACCCACAATTTCTGTATTTGGAAGTAAGCACAAAGAAGCGATGCTAGTGCCGGAAATGCCGATCGCTGTCCGTAATAATTGCCAATCGGGAAAATGGATGATTGGAGATGAAGAATATGGCTCTAAATGCTCGATGACGATTATCAAATTTAGCAAATTTTTTGGCAGTTTAGGGCAAACTAACAACACATTATGGGGACAAATTTGGTTTGTAGCTGAATCGGGAGAACTCCCCCAAGGTGTTGTATTGGTCACTTATATTAAAAGTCGCTCTCTCAGTGATTTTAACCGGTTGGTGGCTTCTGTACAAAGCCAAGGTGTAGAACCTGCTATGGGGATTTTTGTGCCGGAATTTGTCCGCCATTCTGGTCAGAAACCGGATGAAAATGGAGTGGTAAAACCGATTAATTACTATAGTTTAAAGTGGTCTTGGGTAGAACGTAGTGATTGGTCGATTTTAGAACAGGCGGCGGCGGTTTTAGCTGATCCGGCTAACCTGTCCCGTATGATTGATTTGGAAGGAACCCGACAAATGATCTGTTTGGATAATTTGTCACCCCATGAAGTGGCTTGTTTAATGGCGGCTCATTCTCCCTCAGATCGCGACAATGAGATGATGTTACCTCCGGTTAATGATCAACAAGTTCCGGTAGCAGTGTCTTAGGGATTGAATCGGATGGATAGCTTAACTCTCCTCTTACCGAGGGGAGGGTTAGCCAGTTGAAATTTAGAGGGTATCTGATGAAAAATGTAGTCCGGTTAACGCGAAAGGATTTGTGGGAACGTCAACTGCTGGAAAACTTGAGTTTAAGCGATCGCCTCCGAAATCATACCCTAGAAGATATCTCCAGTCTATCTGATGATTTGCAACATATTAGTTTTGTGGTAAAATCAATTCAGACAAACTATCAGGCTGTTCTCGAAGAAAATCAACGTTTGAAGTCTTTGCTAATCGGATTAATGGATGGTTGCTATTGCTGGGAAGGTAATCGCTGCCCCAATTGTCGCGCCATTTTAGCAACTTTAAACCCGGATAAACCCGCTAGAAGTGAGCATCAAAACAACTCAGATATAAGTATCGCTAAAATCCGGAGATTTGTCGATACCCAAGAGAGTTAAGTTAGCCATTTTTGGGGTATTTTCTGACTCTAAAATTAGCATTTGAGGTGAAATAATGAGCAAATTAGCATCTTTAGAAACCCAGTCTCAAATTATGGCGGCGTTCTCTAAAATTATTAGCGATCGCCAAAATATAGTTTCCAAGGTAGCCACGAAAGAAGAACAAGCCGAACGGGAGAAACGGAAACAGGTTCTGGAACAGGCGGCGACTTATACGGTTGATAGCCTGGTGAAAGGATTAGCAGATTTACAGCTAGATTTTAGTGGTGTAATCACGGAACTCTCGGAAAAACTGGAAACCGAATCTGCGAAATTAGATGCTATTAAACGCGGCATTAGTATTCAATCTCAGCAACTGGAAGAACTCCAGAAAATTCGGATGGTGGCTGATGTTTTGCATCTGGTAACGCAAGAACATCAAGAAAAGATGAACCGGCTAGAGACACAAGCCAGCCAACGCCAAGAAAGCCTGGAAAAAGAGATAGCTAGGGAACGGAAGTTATGGGAAAAAGAACAAGAGGACTTTGAGACTGCTGCGGCTGAATATCAAGAAAATACGGCGAAACATCGTCAGCAGGAAGCGGAAGATTATAGCTATAATTTACAGCGACAGCGACAAATTGAAACTGATCAATATGAGGAAGCGAAACGTCGCTTAGAACGTCAAATTGAAGAAACGACTAAAGAACATGAGAAAAATTGGCGGGAAAGGGAAAAAGTGTTGAATGCGGAACAGGCTAAATTTGAGAGCGATCGCCAACGGGTGGCGACCTTTAAGGAAGAGTTAAAACAGGCTTTAAATAAAGCCAAAGAAGAGGCGATTCAAGAAGCTACTCGCGAGGCAAAAGTGAAGGCGGATCTGTTGGCTAAGGAATGGGAATCTAATCAACAGGGATATGAATTGCAAGTGGCATCTTTAGAAGCAACTATTGAGCGACAAAATGAACAAATCACGAATTTGTCGGCACAGTTACAGGAAACCATGAAACAGGCTCAAGATTTGGCAATGAGAGCGTTTTCTGGGAATCGTAACAATCAATAATTGATGAGAAACTAAACTAGGATAAAGCGGAGATTAATTATCATGGCAAAAATTAGCGATCGCAACACAAAAGCCGAAATTTTAGCAGCCTATCATGAACTGCAAAAAGAACAGGAAGCTCTGAAAGCAGAGATTAGTAAATCCCCCGCCGCCGCGCCACCACCGCCGCCTACACCCCCAGCAACTACACCCGTGAAGACGGTTACACCACCCGCACAACCTCCTAAGTTTAATAAGTCAAAATTGCAATCTACCCTAGATAACTTAACTATACTTCAGTCAAGTTTTGGGGGGGTAATTAGTGAATTATCAGACCAGTTAACCTCAGAAGCTACCCGACTGCAAGAATTACGAAATGGGGTAGCAGAGGCGGAACAGCATTTGCTAGAACTGCATAATATTGAGTCAATAAGTGATGATACTTTAGATGTTTTAATTGATCAGTATCATCAGAGTTTTAAAGAATTTGAGGAGGAATTAAGCGATCGCCAGGAGACTTTAGAACAGGAATGGCAAGGACAACAAGCCACCTGGAAGAAGGAAAAAGAAGAACATCAACAGTTAGTTAAAGAACGCAATCAGACGGAGACTAAAAACCGGGAACGCGACCAGGAAAGTTATCAATATAACCTCCAGCTTGAGCGAGACTTAGACGAAGAACAATATCAACAAAATCAGGCGGAACTCTACCAACAGCTTGAGGAATTGCAACAGCAAAAGCAGCAAGAATGGTTAGAAAGAGAAACAGCGATCGCTCAACGGGAACAAGAACACTTAGAAGTTAAAACTAAGGTGGCAGAATTTGAGAAAAACCTAGAAGATGCCATTAAAAAAGGTAAGGAAATGGGGCGGAATATCGGCAATTATCAAGCTAAAATCAAGGCGGATTTATGGGGTAAAGAAGTGGAAGGGCAAAAACAGTTCTACGAACTGCGAGTTAAATCCCTCAGCGAAACCATTAGCAATCAAGAAAATCGCATTCAAAGCATCTCCAAACAACTAGACTCCGCCCTAAAACAAGTTCAAGATTTAGCGGTGAAAGCGATCGAAGGTTCCTCTAATTCTAATTCATTCCAAGCCATGAAAGAAATCGCCTTAGAACAGGCGAAAAATCAACAAAAGGGTAAATAGTCCCATAGGGGCGGGTTAACTAACATGAATCAACCCGCCCTAATTACTGTAGGCAGATATAATTATGAATTATGAATTAATCAAGGCAGTTTGATTATCTATTGTTGAATATCAGATATAGTTTGTGTTCCCTGACTGGAAGTTACATAACCCAAAAATGCCTGGACTGGTGGACTTGCTGGATTTTTGTAAACATAAGATAATGGTCGCTGATAGGGATAGTTAGTAGCTTCTGGTGTCACCCCATCAATAGCGACCACCCGCACAGTTTGCTGATTTACCACCTGAGAGTAAGTAGCATAACCAATACCATCATTATTAAGCTGTCTTAGCATTCCAGTAGTTTCGTCACGGGGAAGAGTAGTGATATTAGATGTAGTGCCAAAATTCTGACCTTGGAGAGCAATTTCTTGGAACATTTGATGAGTTCCACTAATGGGAGGTCGGTTAATAACTCGGATAGTTGCATCAGGACCACCAACTGCTGACCAATTAGTTATTTTTCCGGTAAAAATCTGCTGAATTTGGTCTGAGGTTAACCCCCGTCGGAAAGGGTTATTAATAGACACTACTACAGCAATTTGATCTGTAGCAATGGGAACCTCAACTAACCCTTGATTTTTCTCTTCAGAAGTCAGGGGACGAGAAACCGCAGCCAGGTCAATTTGTCCGGCCATCAATGCTTGTATACCTTTCTCAGTTCCGGTAGCTTGGGTATTAACTATGCTTCCGGGAAACTGTCTTTCAAAACTTGATTTTAAGCCTTGATTAAAAGCGACCATTGCGGTAGAACCATCTATGCTGATAGTTGTACCATTAGGAACTGATGTCGGTAGGCTAAAGGTGGTATTATTAGAGGTTGGTGGAGGGGATACGGTGGAAGGTGGGGACACTGTGACTGTAGTTAAATTATCAGGTTGTGGAGAGGAGTTTTGGCTCAAATACCAATAACCTACACCCCCAATGATGATAAAAATGACAATGTAAACAACGGGAGGCGTACCAGTTCGTTTAGCCATGATTTTGGGTAATAGTTAATTATGATTAATGGTGGTTAACTGTCTAATCTTTTCCAACTTTCGGAAATAGTTGTTTCCCCAGAGTCTTGGTTGTTGCTAGTGGCTAGTTTCCCAGCCTTTGACTCTGAGGATAGTTCACTCTCGGCCGATGGTTATAGCGATCGCCATTGTACCGGACTACTGATAATCCCCCAACATAACCGCCATCCTGATTTTGTCTTAGGTTGTTTAAATCATGGTTAAAAGCAGGTTAATTTTCGCTGGTGGCTTGAGTGGCCATGGTCTGGCTGTAATTGTAGTTATTGTAATAGAGAACAGCCCGATCTTGAGCAGTTAGATAATTAGGGTCATCAAAGGAGACTTCCTGCATGAGTTGGCTGGCGAGCTGCCAATTTCGCGCTATGGTTTCCCAGTCCTGTTTTGATTGAGCAGTTTGGGTTAAATTGGCTGCTTCTATGGCTTTGCGGACGGCTTCACCAAAAGGATCTGAATTAACTAGGGGTTCTGTGGGTGGGTCTATCTCTGCTGCTGGTGCGGGTTCTGTGGGTGGGTCTATCTCTGCTTGTGGTGCGGGTTCTGTGGGTGGGTCTATCTCTACTTGTGGTGCGGGTTCCGTGGGTGGGTCTATCTCTACTTGTGGTGCGGGTTCGGAATTAATTAGGGGTTCTGTTGTTTGTTGGGTTGTGGTAGCGATTAGACTTTGGGAATTGGCGACAATATTGGTCACTATAACTTTGATGTATTCTAAGTTCCTATAACCTATGGGCAAGCTAATCATAATGATACATGAAACGGCGGCAATGGAGGCAAATTTTAAGATTTGTTGGCGAGAAATGTGCTTTCTGATTAAGAATTCCGCCTGATATAAATACAGGGTTGAAATAAAGGAAACTAACATACCTGAACTAACTACCAATTCGGCTGATTCCCAATATCTTACATGACAATAAGAGCTGTATATGGAACAGCTTTCAGGATAAAAAGGCACAACAACTATCAGAAAGATTAATGTAGCTATCAATAAGACAATTACAGCTAGTATGCCTTCCCAAATACTCTGTGAACCGGGATATTTGGAGAATTTGCGAGGTTTTTTAAAAGCGGATGTTATGAAATGATGGCTATAGGAAAAAACGGCAATTGCTGCAATTAAGCTAATAGCTAAAATCAACAATGCTAGGTGATGATTATTTGATATGTCATAGATAAAAGAACTCCAAAAGCCCCCCCATCGCGCGAAAATAGTCAAGACAATAAAAGCCCATAAAAATAAGCAAGTTGCCCTTAACCAGGAACTAGGATAAGGGAACCATCGCGGCCATTGAAAGCGATATGCTGATAGCTTGGGTGGTTTATGAGTGGGGGTTTGAGTGATGTCAAGAGATTGAGTCCATGCGGGGTTAAATTGCCCTAATTCTCGACCTTGAACGACAATGTTGGTAATATGCTGAGGCTGAATTTGACTAACAATTTGTTTAAGTAAATGAACGGAATAATCCTGAGGAGGAAGTTCTGGAGATTCTAGGGTGATTTCGAGATAATCATTTTTGAGCTGGGTGTAAACGGTGGTATCCTCAAGGGGGAGGATGTGTTGAATTACGGATGCGATCGCCTCCGGATCACCCAGCCTAGCTTGTTTAATGGAAGGTTGATTTTGCATAGCCCCTGATTGCCTGCTCGATCATCCAATTATAACAAGGTCAGCACCCCCGGCTGAAGCACGGGGGCTTCGTGCCCCCCTTTCAGGTAGCTGC
>NZ_JARPLU010000073.1:0-24200 GCF_032349615.1 Limnospira sp. PMC 1279.21
TATACCGTATTGCCCTAAAATATTAACCTAATTTGAGATTAAATCATGCTCCTATACCAGAGTCAATCTCTGGCAGTTCAAACCTTAATATAACTTAAAGAATTATCCCATATATATTCATAATCATGGGCGAGACTATTTCCCACTAATTTGCATAAGTATATTTACGGTTGAAGGCTGCCATCACTCCACCAATTCCCAGCCCAGAGGGCTTGACTAAATATTTGACCAGAATTAAATCCGATAATTAAAGCAAGTGTTGTGTCTGATGTTACCAAATTTTCTCTGATGAGATTTAAGCCAGTAATGACAGTACAATGGTTCTAAACAACAAAGTGGCAACCCATCGCGATCACCCCCGTACAGGTGAGGGTCAAGAATCGGGGAACGCCACCCCACCTTATAAATATGTCACTGAACCGACGATCTTTCCTGTGGGGAACAAGTCTATTAGCACTGGCGGAATTAATCGGGGGATGTGATACCCCCACAAATTTTCGGGTCGAGTTGCTAAATGGCTCTGTTCCCGTTCAACTGGTAAACCGCTTTCGCCGCCAACAACCGCAGCGGCCTGGGTTAAGTTTTGTACCCAAGTTTAATCTCGAAGACCTCTACCAGGAATTACAAGCGGAAGCCACTAGCAACCCCGCTGATTTAGTCATGATTGGCGACTATTGGCTATCAGCAGCCATTAGAGAGGAATTAATCGAACCCCTCAACCCAGAGGATTTATCCCAGTGGCAGCAATTACCCGAAAACTGGCAAAACCTAGTTAGACGTAACCCAAATGGAGAATTGAGCAACTCCCCAGAAGGTCAAATTTGGGGCGCTCCCTATCGCTGGGGGACAACAGCGATCGCTTATCGGGTTGATAGATTTGAGAAATTAGGCTGGACTCCCACCGACTGGCCAGACCTATGGCGGTCTGAGTGTCAAGGTCGTATCTCCCTATTAGATCAAGCGCGAGAGGTGATTGGTTTAACCCTGAAAAAATTGGGCTACTCCTACAACACCCCTGATCTGGATCTAGTTCCCGACTTGAAAGCGGAATTGGAACAACTACACCAAAATGTCCGCCTCTATGATTCTAATAACTATCTCAAACCCCTAATTTTGGGTGATACTTGGCTGGCTGTCGGTTGGTCGGGAGATATTTCTCCCCAAGTGCAACGACAACATAATATAGCGATCGCTATCCCTAAATCTGGTACTGCTTTATGGTCTGATGTGTGGGTCAAACCGATCGCCACCAGTGCCACGAATAACCCCCTAGTTCAAGCCTGGATTGATTTTTGTTGGCAACCTGAAATAGCTACCCAAATGTCATTATTGACTGGCGCAACCTCCCCCATAGTTTGGGGAATGTCGCGAGCCGATTTACCCAAGGATTTACGGGAAAATCCGCAACTGTTACCCGATACCGACATTTTAGAGCGCAGTGAATTTTTGCTGCCCCTAACTGTTGCCAGTATGCAACAATATCAGCGCCTCTGGCAGCAGATCCGTTCCGTAGTGCGATCGTAGCGCCTTCCCCCGCTACAAAGCTAGTAAGACACTGATGATGATAATAATCACAATAGCCACCCCTAGGGCGTTTCTTCGTACCCATTCACCCACAGAGTGTGGAAATCTCCCCTGGTGGTTGACAAACGGCTGAGGCAAAATTGGTTTACTCCGGTCTTGATAGAGAGTGCATTCCCTGGCATAAGGACGTTTGGGAAAGTTGCAGGTGTCGTCTTCATGATAAAGACAACTCTGGCACAGAAACTCCCCTTGATCAGCGCGGTGTAACGGAATACCCGGATGACCAAAGGCCTTCAGTTCATATTTGCAGTAGGGACAGGCGATCGCCTGAGAATCAACGGGTTGACGACAACGGGGACATTCTGGCATAGGAAAATCAATAGCGATCGACAGTAGGGGGCTTCCAACAAAAAAAGTGAAAAGTGATACAGTTTGTTTGACCGTAAATCTAGCTTAAATTGTACTAGATACTTAAAAACCTATGGATGACAACAATTTACTCAAACAGCTTTTGATGATCGGCATTGGTACCACCTCCCTGGTAGCCGAGAAATTGCAGGAGGTTACAGATCAGTGGGTCAAAGAGGGAACCCTTAACCCAGATGATGCTAAACGCTTTATTGATGAGATGACCCAGCGCCTGAAAATGGATCAACAAAGCCTGGAAGAGTTGATGCAGCGCCAGATTAAAAATATGATGCAGGATATCGGTGTTCCCCGCCAGGCAGAACTTGATGAGTTGCGGGGACGCTTAGACCGTTTAGAACGTCAGATGCGAGATTTGGAAAATCGCCACTGGCGCTAAGGACCATAACCTGTCAAACTGGAATAGTTACCACCAGTTTTTCTGTCAAATTTCAGGTGTACTCAATGGGGTCATGTTCATCAAAACTTAGGAAGCCAGAACCCTTGGCTATGTCCCCATGGCGGAATGACTCCCCTTGATGTATCTGAATCAACAGTTAGCCGGTTCTTGGTAAAATGATTTTCCCTAACTTAACTGAGGAGGACGATAAAAGGTGCGAGAAATTTTGATCAGCTTTGGGGTAATTGTGGCCTGTTCCCTGGTTCTCATTGTTGCTCAAATTACCTATTCTGGAAAAGAAGCTAATGCTTCCAATATGGGAACCCAGGTCAGACCTGAAACCGAAATCAAGGTTCAGGAAAGCAAGGTTTCTACCAATTCTTTGCTGTCAGGAGGTATAGCAGCACCGACAGCTAATTTCACCATTGCTCAAAATATGACAAATACAGAAGAAAACCTAGTTACAACAGATTCCGGTCTCCAGTATGTGGATTTACAGGAGGGAACTGGTGCTAGTCCCCAAGCGGGTCAGACAGTTACGGTTCACTATACCGGAACTCTGAAGGATGGCACTAAGTTCGACAGTTCCCGCGATCGCAATCGGCCTTTTTCCTTTACAATTGGGGTTGGTCAAGTCATTAAAGGTTGGGATGAGGGAGTCGCCTCTATGCAAGTAGGGGGACGCAGAAAACTGATTATTCCGGCTGACTTGGGATATGGCGATCGCGGTGCGGGTGGCGTGATTCCTCCGAATGCTACCTTAATTTTTGATGTGGAATTATTGAAAATTTCCTGATAGCAACTCACAGCTAAACTAGGGCAAAATTGACTCAACACCCAGATCTCATCCGGTTAACGGTGGTTAGATTTGCCCTGGTTTTCCCTAGCCCAGCACTTGACAAAACCATTTATTAATGGTAGGGATTTAAAAATTTGTGATCAATCCCCTTTCCCAACCCTAGGCTTGGTATAACCCTGGTGCTTCCAAGGTACAATCGCTGTTTGATTAATTAACAGATCTGTCGCTGCTGTCAATATCCTAAACTTGGCATCTAGGCAGGACTTATTTTAACTTAGGAGTCGAGGAACAGATTGCTTGTGGAAAAAATTCGTATCGCCATTATTGGTATTGGTAACTGTGCGAGTTCTTTAATCCAAGGGATTGAATATTATCGCGACAAAAATGCCCAGGATGCCATCGGACTTATGCACTGGGAAATCGGCGGCTACAAACCCTCTGATATGGAGGTGGTCGCCGCCTTTGATATCGATCGCAGAAAAGTGGGCTTAGATGTAGCAGAGGCAATTTTTGCCCCCCCTAACTGCACCACAGTTTTCTGTTCTCATGTTCCCCCAACTGGGGTTAATGTGTCAATGGGTCGCATTCTCGATGGTGTAGCAGAACACATGGTTGATGTAGATGAACGCTACAGCTTTCAACCCAGCGCGCGACCTCAACCCTCGAAAGCAGAAGTAGTCAAAATTTTACAAGACTCCCGCGCAGAAATTCTAGTTAATTATCTGCCTGTTGGTTCCCAGGAAGCCACCGAATTTTATGCCGAATGTGCCTTAGATGCTGGGGTCGGTTTCGTCAACTGCATTCCCGTATTTATCGCCAGTAATCCCCTCTGGGAGGAGAAATTTAGACTTAATAAGGTTCCTATTATCGGCGATGATATTAAATCCCAATTAGGCGCAACTATTACTCACCGCGCCTTAGCTAATCAATTTCAAAAGCGAGGAGTCAAAATTGATCGCACCTACCAAATTAACACGGGCGGAAATACGGACTTTCTGAATATGTTAGACCGTCGCCGCCTCGACTCGAAAAAAGAGTCCAAAACTGAGGCAGTTCAGAGCGTGGTGCGAGAACGTCTAGCCAACGAAAATATCCACGTCGGACCTAGCGATTATGTTCCTTGGCAAAAGGATAATAAAGTCTGCTTTATCCGCATGGAAGGACGACTATTTGGAGATGTTCCCATGAACATCGAATTGCGCCTGTCTGTGGAAGATTCTCCTAACTCAGCCGGAGTAGTTATCGATGCTATCCGCTGCTGTAAATTAGGACTAGACAGGGGACTTGGCGGCGTGTTGGACTCTCCCTCAGCCTTTTTTATGAAGCATCCGCCAAAACAGTTCGTTGATGATGAGGCATACGAAATGACGGAACGATTTATCGCCAACCCATCCTAAAAATGGCGATCGCGTAACTCAACTCTGGGACACCCGTTAACCTGCGGGTTCCTAGGGCTTCTAGTTATGCTTATGTTCCAGTTCAGCTTGTCGCAAGGCTTCCAAAACAGACCCGGCGACAAATCCCATCATGGCTCCCCCTACAGTATATGCTTGGGGATGCCGGGACTGGCTGTAGCCAACATCATTATGAACAGAAACCACGCCACAGCATTGATAGGGTTTTGCTGCTATATGAGACATAGCCAAACCAAACACAGACCCTATACCAGCCATGACAATTCCCGAAAAAATCACTAGCCTTATATTCATGGAAACTCCTGGGTCGGAAACCCCGTCCTTCCAGGACGGCTTTACAAACCGGCTATCTTCAGGCTAACAGAGAATCATCCTATATAGGGTGCGTCATAAGGATGAAATCTAATATTAAGGGGAAGATTGATAACTGACGCACCAGAAACACGCGCAGGGTGGATTAAACGCCACATCGAATCAATCTGGCGAGGAAATAGACTGCCATTTTAGCACCATAAGCCGATCGCCACCAGTTAGAAGGATGACATCCAGGGGGGGCAGATATAGTAAAGTTAAGGTCTGGATAATCTAACCATTTATGTTCTTCGCGCCACCCCAAGCGATCGCTTACTTGAGTAAGCAAATCTATGTCAATCTTAGAGATATCATCATCTCCCCCTAAGTCGGTATAAATTTGTCGTTGAACGCTAAAGCCAAAGCGATTATTGCTATACTTAACCCAGAGGCTATCGATAAGATGTAGAGCGCTACAGGGAAAAATCATGACATCATCAGGCTTCAAATCATCATGATAAGCCTGAGTAGCAATTTCCAACATCACCTTAGTAGTTTCTAAATCTGCTTCTCGCCAATTTCCCTCAGCCAGCAAATTCTGTAACCGTCCGTAACGGTACTTATCACTAAGCAAAGACAAAATCTGGGCTAAAGTATCCTCCAATTTAGTAACTCTTTCCTCAAGGGAGGAGGAACTAACCGGAGCATGGGAAGTTTCCGAGGTTTCCAGAGGTAAATTTGGGGAAGGGGTAGGATCTTCAGAAGGTAGATCGGTAGATTCAAATTCCTGTGTATCTTCAGACATAATCAGTTTGATAGGTAATGCAGGTGCTAATTTTCGGTAAGGGTATGATCTAAGGGTTGACTTTGTGGTTGGTGTTGTTGATGTCCATTGGTCTGAGAACCATTAGAGCCAGAACCATTAGGTCCAGAACCATTAGGTCCAGAACCATTAGAGCCAGAACTATCAGAAGGTTGAGGCTTCTCACCTTTGAGGAAACGAGCCTCAAGGGTTTTAATAGCAATATAGAGGTTAGGAGTAATCAAGAGACTCAATAGAGTTCCGACTAACATTCCGCCAAAGATAGCAGTTCCCAAAGACCAACGACTAGACGCACCGGCACCGGAAGCAATTACCAGAGGCCAGAATCCGACCAAAGAAGAGATCGCGGTCATCTGAATAGGTCGGAAGCGTTGCTCTGCGGCTAGTGCTGCTGCTTTCTGAATATTAAGTCCCTTGTCTCGTAGTTGGTTAGCAAACTCGACAATGAGAATGGAGTTTTTAGAAGCCAAACCAATCAACATGACGAGAGCGACCTGAGCATAAACATCATTGTTAACTACAGGCCAAATGCCGCCAGCCATCAAGACATTAGAACGGAACCAAATAGCAGCCAAAGCGCCCAAAACAGCGAGAGGGACGGCTAACATAATAATGAGGGGGTCGATGTAGCTTTCATATTGTGCGGAAAGGACTAAAAAGGCAATGACAAATCCGAGTCCGAAGATGACGATCGCCGCACCGCCAGCAGCTTTTTCCTCTAAAGCGCTTCCTTGCCAAGCATAGCCGAAAGATGGGTCAAGGGTCTCGGCGGCGGCTTGTTCAATAGCTGCAATGACCTGTCCAGAACTGAAACCCGGAGCGGGGTCAGCCTGAATTCTCATAGATCGATAAAGATTAAAGCGGGTGATAATTTCCGGCCCGACTATTTCTTCAAACTTAACCAAGTTTTCCAAAGGAATTAAGTTCCCATCAAGCGATCGCACTGATAGACGGCCGATATCAGAAGGATCAGCCCTAAACTCGGATTCTGCTTGAGCCACAACCCGGTATTGTCGTTGTCCGAGGACAAAATCATTGACATATAGGGAGCCAAAATAAATCTGTAGGGTGCTAAAAACATCACTGATATTGACATTGAGAGCCAGAGCGCGATCGCGTAATACCTGGATATTTTTCTGACCCTTAGATGCAGAAAACTGGCTAAAAGCCCTACCCACAGCCGGATATTTATCAGAGTTCAACTGAGCCAGTAAGCGATTACCATTTTCTACCAAAGCAGAAATCGGCAAATTACCACTGCGGTCTTGAATTTGGATTTCCACCCCCCCAGTGCTACCCATACCAGGAACCGGAGCGGCATTAACCGCAAAAGCCTGTACTGCTGTAACCCCTCTCAAAGCTCGATTAATGCGACCGAGAACCCCATAAACGGACTGTTCCGGGGTGGGTCTTTCACTCCAAGGCTTTAGCTGAACAAACATCACCCCCTGGGATGGATTAAGACCATCAAAACCAAACCCCGCCGCCGCGAATACTGATTCAACTTCTGGTTCTTCTAAGATAAGATCAGTAATTTCCTCAGCAGCATTAGCGGTGTAGTTAAGGGATACGCCATCAGGACCTTGCATAATTACCAAAAAGAAGCCTTGGTCTTCTTGGGGAACAAATCCAGTAGGTACCCAGCCATACATAAGGACAGTCAGCACCAAACCACCGACAAAAATCCCCATCACCAGGGTATTAATCCGCACCAGAAACCGAATCAACTTGGCATATTGATTTTGTATGAAGCCAAAACCTTGGTTAAATTTCTCAAAAAACCATCCTAAAGGCCCCTTAGTTTTCTTAGCCGGACGCAATAGCACCCCAGCCATAGTCGGAGAGAAGCTGAGGGCGTTAAATGTGGAACAGATAATCGCAAAAGTAATGGTGAGGGAGAACTGCTGAAAGATGATTCCAGTAGTTCCGGGGAAAAAGGCAACGGGAATAAATACAGCCAGCAATACTAAGGAAGTGGATATGGTAGCGCCAGTGAGTTCTTCCATTGCGTCTAAGGCGGCTTGTCGTGGCTTCATCCCCTGAGCAATTTTACTAGAAACTGCTTCCACAATGACGATCGCATCATCAACGACCAAACCCGCCGCCAATGTACAACCAAACAGTGTGAGGGTATTGAGTTCAAACCCCATCGCCTTTAGACCTGCCATTGAGCCAATGAGTGCCACTGGGATAGCAATAGTAGGAATCAGGGTTGTGCGCCAATCCTGCAAAAACACAAAAATTACCAAAATTACCAGGGTAATAGTTTGCAGGAGGGTGATCACCACTTCCTGTAGGGAGGCTTGCACAAATAGAGTTGTATCATAGGGAATGGCATATCTAACCCCTGGAGGGAAAGATGCACTCAACTCTTGCATCTTTGACTTGACCGCCTCGGCTGTTTCCAAGGCATTACTACCGGGTCTTTGGTAAACAGCCATCCCCACGGCGGCTTGATTGTTATAGGTTGCGTCAAGGTTATAGTCCTGTGCGCCTAACTCTACCCGACCCACATCTGTAATTTTAATCAGAGTGCCATCGTTTCCGACACCAACCACCAATTGCTCAAATTCGGAGACATCTCGAAGGCGACCCTGAGCGCGCAAGGGGATCTCAAATCTTTGCTCCGGGGGGGTGGGAGCCTGACCAATTTTACCAGCGCCGACCTGAATATTTTGCTGTCGTAAGGCGGCGACTACATCTTGAGCAACTAATCCCCTAGCTGCGATTTTTTGGGGATTTAGCCAAATACGCATGGCATATCTACGTTCCCCCAAAATGGTTACACTCCCCACGCCAGGAGCGCGGGTAATTTCATCAAGAACATTTAAATCTAGGAAGTTACTGATAAAAACATCGTCATAAATAGGCTGGTTATTTTGATCAGTATCTGAATAAAATCCCAGTACCAACAGGATACTGGGTGAAGATGCTTCTACGGTGATACCGACCTGTTGAACGACATCAGGTAAACTTGATGCTGCCTGAGATACTCTATTGTTAACGTTAACCTGGGCAATATCTCTATCAACGTTGACAGGGAAGGCTACAGAGACATTAGAAACCCCATTATTAGCGGTGTTTGATGAGATATATCTCATGTTATCAACGCCGTTGATTTCCCGCTCTAAGATGCTAGTCACAGTGGTTTCTGTGGTTTCGGCATCAGCACCAATATTGACTGCAGTTACGTTGATTTGAGTGTTAGCCAGTTGTGGTAGTTGAGAAATAGGTAGCAGGGGAATAGATATCACCCCTACCAATACAATGAGAATGGAGCAAACTGTAGTGAGAACGGGGCGCTTGATGAAGGTGCTAACAAATAACAGCATAGACAATCAAATATAGGTGGTTAAGCATAGCGATCGAGATAAGGAACTTAATTTAGAGCGAGGGGGGGAAAGTAGCCTGATTATCAATGTTATCAGCCAGAAACCAAAGCAACTCTCCCCTATATGAAAGTTGATAATACCCGATTATGGCAATTTTAGGGCTTAGTTATTGGCGGGTGGTATCTAGTATCGGGGTTCCATCTCGCAATTGTAGTATGCCTTCGGTAATAACGCGATCGCCTGCTTGCACCCCAGAAAGCACCTCAAAACTCTGTCCTTGAATGCTTCCCAGTGTTACCGGAGCTTGTCTAGCGACTAAAATGGTTTCCCCGGAGGGGGTAGCTTGTTGTTGTGCTAAAAACACAAAACTCTGTGCGCCAATGCGGGTGACGGCATTAGTGGGAACTGTCACCCCAGTTTCCTGTTGCCAAATTACCCTAGCTCGGACTACTTGATCGGTGCGGAGTTCATTATTAGTGTTAGGGTAAATGGCTTTAGCCAAAATAGTCTGAGTCCCACTTCCGGCGTCAGGAGCAATATAGGATATGCTGGTGGTGCCAATGACTTCCCCAGTTTCTTGGCTTATCAGTTGTACAGGTATCCCCACCCTCAACTGAGGTAATAGGGAAATGGGGATATTGATATTAACCTCTAGGTTCTGGTTTTGTCGGATAGTGGTAACGGTGGTTTGGCTATCGACCAAATCTCCCGCTTTAATCGGCACATTACTGACAATGCCGGAAATAGGAGCGACGACACTATAGTAATCTAACTGTACTTGTTGAGCGACAGCCCCAGACCTAGCCCCTTGGATTTCTCTACCTATGAGGGCTATCTGTGCTTGCTGGGCTTCAATAGCTTTCTCCTGGCTGGCTATTTGAGCCTCTAGGGTAGCAATTTGGCGTTCTAGATCTCGGCGGGAACTTTCCACACTCGCCCTAGCTGCTTCAATGGTGCGCCCTTGACGAGATAAATTCATCCGAGCAGATTGGACTCTAGCGGTGGCGGCGAGAACTTGTTGTTCTTGGTTAGCTACCTCAGCCTCGCTGGTTTGTCTGTCCCGCAGTTTTTCATCATATAGCTCGCTGGAAACTACGCCTTCCTGCCATAATCTCTCGTAGCGCTCGTAGGTAGCCTGTCGCTGTTGTCGCACTGCTTCGCGTCTATCTAATTCGCGACGGGATCCTTCTAGGTTGTCTTGGGCGTTTTGTAGTTCAAATTCTAGTCTTTCCTGTTCTTCAATCTGAGCCTCTAACTCCCGCTCGGAACGCTGTAAATTGGCTCCTTGAGATTGAAATGATAGTTCGGCTCTGGTTCTGGTTAAGTTGGCTCGGAGGGCTTCTAATTCGGCTTCGGCACCACTTAATTGAGCCTGTCTGGCTTGTACTGTGGCGATCGTACCTTCAAAGTTGGCTAACTGTTGGGAACCATCAATTTGAATTATCGGATCTCCTACAGTTACCTGATCACCTAAGCGCACATATACTTCTTTTACTAATCCACTAACTCGCGGTCTGATGATAGAGTTTTCGATACCTTCAACTCTGGCATTATATTCGCTGCTGGATTGAACATCGGTGGTATCTACGTTTTCTATCTTGACGGGGACAGGTGGGCGACCAATGGCTTGAGGTTCTGCTGAACAACCATTGATAAGTACAAATAATAATAGCAGGGGTAGAGATGCGCTAGTTTTCAATAATATTTTGTTCATGGTACTACCGGGCAATTCGATGAGGAGATTTTACCAGGTTTAGAGGTAAATTTTCGCCTGACCCTTGGGTTGAGGATGAGATAAATTACTGATATTTTAGGGTCATTAACACTCCCGGCTGGGGATTATTGCGGTTTTTCCCAGGGGTTGACAGGAGGCTTTGATGAAAATTATGGATAGCTGACTCAAGCCCGATCGCACAGGGGGGAACGCACACAGAGATATAACAGAGGTCCGAATAGGGGAATGAGTGTCACCAACCATAACCAAGTCGGAGCCTGGTTGCCGCGCCGCGCGATATCATCTCCTAATAAGGCGGGAAATAATACTGATAATAAACAGAAATCCAGGCTCATCACGTGAATAAAACGGCTATTTTGCCATTGATAGATAAAGTCACGCCAATCTCCCTGAGTGATACCATAAAAGACTAGAACGATCGCTCCTACCATTAGCACTATGGCTGTGAATTTGCTGTCCCAAATGCGGATGAAGAGATTGGGAACTCCAGAAAATTCGGGGTTAGGTTTGCGCCACACCAAATAGGGTAAAATTGCGAAGGCACCCACGGCAAAAGATGCGATCGCAAAAAGCCACGCCGGGATTTTTTGACCTTGACCATCGGCAAAAATTACACAGCAGTAAATTAACGGCCAAATTCCCATGATATTAAATAGGGATATAATCAGGGGATTAATCCCCTCCCAATTCCCTACACTCAGGTTTTTAATCAAGTTAAAAGTAATTTCTGGCTGGTCTGGCGGCGCTAAGAAAAAGGCATAAATCACGAAGGTCAACCAGACCATCGCTAAGGCAATTTGAGAAGTTTTGACAGGGTTTTGGCTAGATACAATCATGGGAGAAATCTGTCTAAGGCGGCTTTTAGTTCCTCAATTTCCACGTCTATATTACCTTCTTTAGCTGCTCTGGCTATACATTCGGTTAAATGTTCATCTAGGATAATTCTAGCGACGCGATCGAGAGCCCCCCTAACGGCGGCAATTTGCACGAGTACATCGGGACAGGGGCGACTTTCTTGGACCATAGTTTTGACACCGCGAATATGTCCTTCAATGCGCGAGAGTCGATTGATAATACGTTTGAGTGATTCCTCGCTATGGACATGGGGATGAGTATGACTCAGAGCGTCCCCATGATGGCGATCGCTCACAGATACGCTAGGAACCCGGTCTGAATCTGATCCGATCATTTAACCCTGTGCCAAGCAACTACATAAAATCTTATTGTAGATAAGCGATCGCAAATCTATCAATACCAGCCAGGTCCGGGAGGATTTTAAGATCCCGATAACACCCTGCTGATTCTAACATGGATGTAACCGCTTCTCCCTGTCCTGCCATCATTTCTATGATCCAAATACCCCCAGGTTGTAAAAATTGGGGTGCTGTTTGTACTAGATGATGAATGGAGTCTAAGCCAGATTCGCCGCCATCGAGTGCTAGAGGGGGTTCATATAGGATTACTTCTGGTTGTAGGTTTGGTAGCTCCTGGCTAGGAATATAGGGCGGATTTGCCACCATGCCGCTGACCTTCCCTTTCAGGCTATGGAGGGGACCCCACCAAGACCCCTGGTAAAATTTTACCCGATTTTGATAACCTAGACTTTGGGCATTTTCCAGGGCGATCGCTAAAGCTGACCAACTGCAATCTACAGCATGAATCATGGCTTCGGGGAATACCGATGCTAACCCCAAAGCGATCGCACCACTACCTGTTCCCATATCTACCCAATTTCCTGACCCGGCTGATGGCGCGGCATGATAGGCTATATCAATGATTAACTCTGTCTCTGGACGGGGGATGAGAACCGCAGGAGACACCTTGAGGGTAAAATTTCGCCAGTGAACTACACCTAATAGATACTGTAGGGGGACTCGTTCCGTGATGCGACGTTCCCAGAGTTTGACAATTGCTGACCAGGGCTGATTTAGTTTAATGTATGGGCGATCGCCAAAGTCGTCTAATCTCAGGTCTAGGCGAGTCAGATCGGTGAGTGCTTCCAAAAACATATCTAATTCTATGGCGGAAACTTCGGCAGCGATCGCATCATTTTGAGCCTGTTTTTGCCACTGTCGCAGTTCCTCACCAGATATATAGTAACTTTCCCCTATTTCCCCCATTTAGCACCACCTGAAAAATTGTAGAGGCTGATGATATGGGGGGAAGTTGACAAGCAATCCCCCCCCACAAGTTGCCCTAACCCTAATTATTTCTCAAAAATTCCAAGGTTTCCCGGGGTGGAACTAAGATGATCCGATCTAAAAATTGGTTATCATCAGTTCGGAAGGCTTCTAATAACGCTTCCAGAGGAACCACCTGGACAGTAACCGAAGATATTAAGTCCGGTTGCTGTTCTTGAAATTGGGATAACATCCCCTCTAAGTCTTGTTTAGAGAAGAACATAGGAATCACTTGGTCATTGCCACGCTGGATGGTTAAATAACCATTGTCTGGGCCTCCTCTTGCCATAAACAGAGGCACGCCATTAAACTCATTAGGCGATCGACCACTTTGCTGCATTACCGCCCGGGCTGATTCTACCTCTCGCTGCACCGGAACATAAGCAAATTGGATATCATCAGGACGGTTGCGACTCTGTTGGCTCATTTTATAGACTTCCCCCAGAGAAACTGCTGTTACCTCCACGGAGTTAGCCAATTCAGGGTTATTGTTTCTCAGATTTTCCACAAATCTTAGAGCATCCTGACGGCTAATAAATATCCCTGCTACCGCAGCGGTACCGCTGCCATTTTCTCCAGCGGGAACTGTGGCCACTAGGGGGGAACCGGTAGGGTCGGTAATGGTAAATACTGGGACTGGCCGTAATTTTTCCTGAATTTCCTCTAATGTTAATGCTTCAGCCGCCTGGGTTCCCAGCAGAGATGCTCCCACGGTCCTCGGTGGGAGGATGGGACTCATTAACAAATGGCTACTGATAACTCCCAGTAACAGGCTCAAATGGAAAAATGATTTAATCATGTTCTCAAGTTGCGATCGTAATAGTTCATTTTGACATTTCCCCCACGCTTCCATATTGGCGTTATACCTGTAGGCTCATACAAATATGACAGCGAGGGTTGATCCATACCACCCATCAAGTCTGTTGATGGAGGCTAGAGTATTCCTGTATAGCGCAATTCTTACCCTGGCACGATAATAGTTAGACTGACGACCAAAAACAATTTTTTCTCCCGAACTCCCCAATAATTTTATATATTCTCACCCCCGGAGGATATGCCACGGGAGTTTTACCCGCACATTTTCCAGATCCTAACACAAACTTGCCCCGAATGGTCAAATTTGGGGACGAACGCGATCGCATTATTCAATCCCCAACACTACAGAATCATTATTCTCCTGGGATAACATTCGGATATCCATAATTCTTAATGAATAAACATAGAAGATGGTAAAACCAAGATTTATCATAGTCAGAAAAAGGGTCTGTTATTATGTTTTGCGATATCATCACTCAAAACGGGTTGACTTTTGCTATGGCTAGTCCAGCTAACGATTTCATGATCGTCTCGGAACTGCCAGATGAGCAAATTGCGCGCTTGTCAAGTCCGGGATTACCACAAGCGATCGCCCTTTTGCCGGGTGATGATTATTTGGTCAATGATGCACAAGGACGCATCCTCTTAGGAAATCAGGGGAATGATACGATTATCGGTAATTCCGGCAATGATACCATTTATGGCGGTCAAAACGATGATTACTTGAATGGTGGTTCTGGTGATGACCTGTTATTTGGTAATCGGGGCAATGATACCATTTATGGCGGGTCTGGCAATGATACTATCTATGGGGGTGTAGGCAATGATTGGATTGTCGGCGGGTCTGGTAATGACGTTTGATCAGGCGATCGAGGTTTAGACACTCTCACCGGAGGCAGTGGTGCTAATCAGTTTATTTTGCAATCATCGACTCTCAATCAAGATCTGATTACCGACTTTAAGCCTGGTATCGATAAATTGCGGGTTCCTGATGGGGTCACGATTGCTGATTTACGGATTAAACAATCCGATGCCTCTACCTTGATTTTACTCGATGGTCAGACGGTGGCAACCCTGGAAAATGTCGATGTTGAATCAATCACTACTCGCGACTTTATTGGGGAACTAGGAGCAGCAAATCATGCTGATATTCAACTAGGCTTAGGTGAAACTGCTTCTAACTTGCGTTTTGAACAGCAAGTGCTGGAATTGGTCAATCAAGAACGAGTTATGGAAGATTTGCAACCACTAAGGCTGAACCCCCTACTCACCCAGGCGGCGCGTACCCATAGCACTAATATGGCACTGCAAGACTTTTTTAGTCACACCGGAATTGATGGATCTAATTTAACTGACCGGATTAGGGCCACAGGGTTGACATTGATAGTGCCATTTGCCGAAAATATGGCGGCGGGTCATACTACGCCGGAGTTAGTGGTTGAGGGATGGATGGATAGTCCGGGACATCGTGATAATATTCTTAATCCAGATTTTACTCAGATTGGGGTGGGTCACTATTTCCTGGAAAATGATACGGGGGATCTGATGGACTATAACCATTATTGGACTAAAGTTTTCTCTGGTGGCTGATTTCAGCATCTCGGTCCAGAAAGTGCGATCGCCTATTAATCACAAAATAGCCAACTCTCAGCGGTGAGCTTGCACTTTCAGAATTTTGTGTTATCCTAGTTTCCAAGTTTCGGATATCCAGGAGGTGATGCCCATGAGTGACAGTAGTAAACGCATGGGTCACTGTGTTGGAGAACGCCGGCTGTGCGCCGGGGCTGACCTCTAAAATTCGGCCTAGGTTCCTATTGCTAGGAGCCGAAAAGCCTACTAAATGGTCTGGCTGGATTGGAGAGATCCTTCCGGCAGTCAGGTTCCAACAACAGAGACCCGCTAGACCGCTCTCATATCGCTAACTGATGTCCTGGTGGTATCCAAGGCTTGAGTTATCCGTGGGAGCGGATAGTTTTTTTTAGATGTAATAGAATTGGTGTATTTTTGATATGGCTGAACTACTGAGTGCAACTGAAATTCAACAAATGGCTACTCAGGTTCCCGAATGGTCTGTTGAGGGTAAAACTATTAAGTGTCTGAAAACCTTTAAGGGGTTTGTGGAAGCAGTGGCTTTTGTTAATCAACTGGTGGAACCCGCAGAGGCGGCAGGTCATCACCCGGATTTGGAAATTTCCTATAATAAGGTGACAATTACCCTGACTACCCATGATGCTGGGGGGTTGACTAAGAATGATTTTTCTATGGCTGAGAAAATTTCTAGTTTGAGTTAGATTCTATCAACGGCCCCACAATCCGCTAGAATTCCACACAGTAGGGTAGCTGTAAGCTGGTTCTAGGTTCTGATGTGGGATTATGGTCTTTGATAATCTTAATGTGTCTGTAGGGGTTAGTGAAGAGTTGCTGCTGATTGAAAAGCTGTTGGATATCGGTACGGCACTATCGGGAATTCATGATTTGGGAAAGCTGTTAAAGCTGATCCTCAGTAAGAGTCGGGAAATTACCTGTAGCGATGCGGGAAGTGTTTATCTGGTAGATTACAGTGATGATCGCCCTAAACTGCTGTTTAAGGTGGCTCAAAATCAGTCTTTGCCAAATTTGTCGTTCCGAGAATTTGCGATCGCTCTGACTGATAGGAGCCTGGCTGGTCATGTGGCTTTGACTGGGAAAAGTCTCAACATTGATGATGCTTACGACTTACCACAGGGACAGCCTTATCGTCTCGATCGCAGTTTTGATGAGAATATCTGTTATCGGACTCGCTCGGTTTTAGTTCTCCCCATGCAAAACCGGGAAGGGGAAACCCTGGGGGTTCTACAACTGATTAACCGCAAGCGACAATCTGATCTGGTGCTGACTCCTGAAAATACCATGGAGTACACCCAACCTTATTCTGATTGGGAAGAACGGATTTTGCGGAGTCTCGCTTCTCAGGCGGCGATTTCCATTGAACGCAGTGATTTACAAGAGAGTATTGAGTTACTATTTGAGGGGTTTGTGAAAACCTCCGTGCAGGTCATTGAGGCGCGAGACCCCTGCACTTTCGGACATTCGGAAAGGGTGGCAGTTTTGACGGTGCGTTTGGGGGAGGAAATTAATCAGATATCTGAGGGTCCCCTGGCGGCGGTACAATTTAGCGATCGCCAACTCCAAGAGTTACGTTATGCGGCACTACTTCATGATTTTGGCAAAGTGGGAGTTCCTGAAGCTGTTTTAAACAAGGCTAAGAAACTTTATCCTTGGGAATTGGAAATCATGAAAAAACGGTTTGCGATCGCTCGACAGAGTTTACAGATAGACTGTCTACAAAGGAAATATCAACTGCTTTTAGACTACAGCAGCAACCACTCCCAGAATAGCACAGAATGCCCCCACTGTCAAACTCTTGAAAGTATGGATTTGGAAATGAATCAGGAGATTGAGCAGTTGCAAGGGTTTTGGGAGATGGTGCTGGAAGCCAACGAACCGGAGATTTTACCTTCTCAACCCCTGGAAAAACTCCATGATTTATCAAAGATTACCTATCGGGATATAGATGGCAAGATTAAGCCGCTGGTGACACCAGAAGAGATTGAACAATTGTTAATAACTCAGGGTAATTTGACGGCTTCCGAACGCGAAATTATTGAAGGTCATGTCACCCATACCTATAATTTCTTAAAGCAAATTCCCTGGACTAAGGGACTGGAAAATGTGCCACAGATTAGCTATGGACATCATGAAAAGGTAGATGGTAGTGGCTATCCTTTGGGATTGAAAAAGGAGAAAATTCCGCTCCAATCACAAATGATGGCGATCGCTGATATTTATGACGCACTAACAGCAGGCGATCGACCTTATAAGCATGGACTTCTTACGGTTACAGCTCTGAAAATTCTGCGCAGTGAAGCGGCGGCGAATAAGATTAATGGGGATATTTTAACTGTATTTGAACAGCGCCAAGTCTATGAGTCTCTAGGACATACTTTAGATGTGGTGATGGAACTGGCTTAATGTTAGCATGAGAGTTAAGGATGGTTATGAGTAGCTCAATTCCTCACCCAGATAGCGGTAGTTTTAGCGTCAATTGTGCCGTTTTAACTGTGAGTGATACTCGCACTGAGTCCACGGATAAAAGCGGTGATTTGATTAAGCAAATGCTGAGAGATAATGGTCATCATCTAGGAAATTATGTGATAATTAAAGATGAACCGGACTTGATTACTCAGGCGCTTAATCAATGCTGTGGTGATGCTAAAATTCAGGCGGTGATTGTGAATGGGGGAACGGGAATAGCACCACGAGACACGACTTATGATGCTATTGAGGGGTTACTAGAAAAAACTTTACCTGGCTTTGGGGAACTGTTCCGGTTTTTGAGTTACGATGATATTGGTTCCCGTGCGATCGCCTCTCGCGCCACCGCCGGGGTATATCGGGAAACTCTATTATTTTCGGTTCCCGGTTCCCAAGGAGCAGTTAAACTAGCTATGGAAAAGCTGATTTTACCTGAGTTAGTTCATCTAGTTAAGCAATTACAAAAAGGCAGTTAATGAATCAAAATCAACCCTCAAGTGATAATCCTTGGGACTATAAACCCTGGTGGTGTCAACCGTGGTCAATTATGCTGACGGGAGTTAGCTTAATTAGCGGGAGTTGGTTAATCTTTCATCAGGTTTGGCTATCGGTAATTGTAGGGGTTCCCGTCCTGACCTGGATGGGATTTTTCCTGCTGATCTGGCCGGGATTAATGCGATCGGCTATGATGTCAGATGCTGAAGGTGACGATTAGGCTTTTTCTAGGGGAGCCATTGTCAAACCTTCGCGACTGAGTTGGGTATGGTACAATTCGGCTTGTTCTAGGGGGCCAACCCACACGGTCGCCTGACCTTCATAATGGACGCGGTTGGTCAACTCCCAGGCTTGATCGCTAGTCATTCCCGGAAGATATTTCATCAGACAGTTAGCGACGTGCTGAAAGGTATTAAAATCGTCATTAAGGACAATTACCTTATAGTTAGGGTAGGGCTTACGGACGGTTTGACTAGAACGACTGGGTGTAGTGGTAGGTGAGGCTATCATAGCTCTAGTTTAGTGTTTGACTAAATCAAGATTTTGTACTGATCATAAATCCATTATATTATATAACGTCACAGTCTGAGATGATCTCAGAGAATTAGTTTAGGGTGGGTATAGTTAGTAGATGCACTCTATATAATGACTGAAAGTTAAGAGAAATGTCGTCGCATAGTTAGGCAGTTACGATGGTCATCCAGGCGACAATAAGTGACTTCATCGGTGAGTTTAGACATCAAAATCAAACCCCTACCTTGTTCCTTTTCCAAAGGTGCAATCTTTTCGTTAAGAATCAAATGCAGGGTTTTGGGGAAGTCAAAAGGTTGACCAAAATCCCAGAGTTTGATTTCGATAGAATTAGATAAAATCTCCACCTGAATATCAATGGGAGTGGTCTTAGATAATCCATGATGTGCATGACGAACCGCATTAGTGAACCCTTCGGTAATAGCAATCTTGCATTCGTAGTTCAGATCGGGATGCAAAAAGGGAGTAGTTATCTGATCAAACCATTGTAATACTTCCTCTAAAAACAGTAGATCTGTACCTACTTTAAGATGCGATCGCATTAGTAGACTTTCATCTTCCATTAATCTTACATTGCACCACTATTTTTTTTGAACAAAATGACGATCGTGCGGACAATCATTTTGAGATCATACATCAAGCTCCAGTTTTCCTGATATTTGAGATCAAGGCGAATAATATCTTCAAAATCCTTAATCTGCGATCGCCCGCCGACTTGCCATTCTCCAGTCATACCGGGTTTAACATCTAGGCGTTGCCATTGGGGAACCTCATAACGTTCGACTTCATCGGGAGTAGGTGGTCGAGTGCCGACTAGGCTCATTTCCCCCATTAAAACATTCCAAAATTGAGGTAATTCATCCAGGCTAGTGCGCCGCAAAAACCGACCTACTTTAGTAATCCTGGGGTCTTGATCATTTTTAAAGATTTGACCTTTCGCCTGATTAGGAATTGTGTTTTTGAGTTCTTCAGCATTAATCACCATAGAGCGAAACTTCCACATACGGAAACGCTTACCCATCCAACCGCAACGAATTTGACCAAACAAAATCGGACCAGGACTATCAAAGCGAATAGCAATGACAATTGGAATAGATAAAACTGCAGTAATTACTAATCCGACTAGAGCGCCGACAATATCAATAGAGCGTTTAACCACAGAGCGAACGGAAGGATGAGTAACGGGTAATTGGCTATTATCCCCATGAGGTGCGGGTTCATCCTGTTGAAAGGTTAAAACCTGATCAAGGGATGTTAAAGAAAAAACCGCCATTACCTGGGGACTGACATTTTTTAGCAAAAGTTCCACATTTTTGTTTTTGGCGGCTTTGAGGTTACTGACTAAGGCACCGACTCCGCTGCTATCGATAAATGTAGTCTCGCTAAAATCGAGAATAATAGCCTGTGGAACCTGATCTCCCAAAACGAGATTATGACAAGTTGACTTAAAATCCACAGCCTCCAATACACTGAGGCGATCGGGAATTTTGACCCAGGCTATATGATTTTGAAAATGGACAGGAAAATTAACTTCTGGGCTAGGACTGACCATATTAGTCTCTTAATGCTAGTAGGTGTATTTAAACTTACACAAATTATTGGGGTTGCATAGTTCTAATTTTAATCAAGAATTTCTCCGATCGCTACACGAGTGCCATTGACAAAATCCCAACCGGACTGAACCCGTTTTCCGGGTAACTTGACTTCGGAAACCAATAGGTATCCTGACCCGGTCTGAACAATTGGGCCGAAGCGTTTGGCGATCGCCACAATTTCCCCAATGTTACCGGGGTTAAGATCGGCGGTAGACAAACGAGCCAATGGTGGAGGAAGTTCTATTTGGGGAACAGAACCCAAGGGAACCGAGCCGCTAATTTTCAAACTTTGTCCCCTAAAGGTAGTGACACAATGGGGATAAAAGGCTCTAATTTGATTATGGAGGGCAACTGCTGACTTCGACCAATCAAGTTGATAATCTTCTGGCTGAATGAGAGGCGCTAATGTAGCTTGAGTATCATCCTGGGGAATAGGTTGTATCGTTTGCGATCGCATTTGTAGCAAAGTCTCCGTTAAAAGTTCCGCCGCCATATTAGCGAGACGTTCAGCCAAATTAGCTGCTTGGTCCTCCCAACTAATGGGGGTGTAACTCTTCAATAGCATGGGTCCTGTGTCCATGCCTTCATTCATCAACATGGTAGTAATTCCGGTTTCAGTCTCGCCATGATATAAACACCACTGAATAGGTGCCGCTCCGCGATATTTTGGTAAAATCGAGCCGTGAGCGTTGACACATCCTAATTTAGGGGTCTGCAAAAGTTCCGGGGAGAGGATTTGTCCATAAGCGACTACCACAAAAACATCAGCCTCAACTTCCCGCAAATTAGCCAAAGTTTGTGGATCCTTTTTAAGGCGACGGGGTTGCCAAACTGGTAGACCTGCACATAATGCGATCGCCTTTACCGGGGAAGGGCTAGTTTTACTACCACGTCCCCGTCGTTTATCTGGTTGAGTAACCACCCCAACCACCTGAAATTGCTCATCAGTCAATAATCGTTGCAAACTAGGCACAGCAAACTCAGGCGTACCAAAAAAAACCAGTCTCATGTATAAATTTTCCCTTTGTGTTTAGATTTAGGTTTTTCAGGGGGGGGTAATGGCAACTTCAATGCGGCGGTTAAGTTGTCTATTGATGTCCGAGGTATTTTCCAACGCTGGGCGAGTCATACCATAACCGATCGCCACCCAATGATAAGCCTGGTAGTCCACAGCATTAGAGAGGTATTGCACCACTGCTTCCGCCTGTGCAGAGGACAAAACCAGATTTTGCTGACGGCGAGCGCTATCATCAGTATGACCTGCCACCCGCACTACTGCCCCCCGATAGTTTTGCAGATCTGGAATCAAGTTATCCAGGATCACATTAGCCCCAGGGCGCAAAGTGCTACTACCTGGGTTAAATAAAATATCACTGGGTAAAGTCATGATCAAGCCACTTCCAGATCTAGACCTAGCAGTGCGGGGAGTTGGTGGGGGTATATTTTCCGCCTCCGGGGAGCTAGGGGCTGTTAATTGCTGTTCTATAATTTGTAAGCGTCTCTCCAACGTTTCTGCTGGCCGACTATTACCGATTTGAATTTCTAGGGCGGCGGTGCGACCGATCAAGGCATTGAGATCTTGTTGTAATTGTTGGAGTTGGGGTTGTAAGGTTTGTTGGACTTCCGGAGTTAGGGAAGTAGGCGACGCTTTGGGGGGAGTGAGTCTAGGAGTTTCTCGGTCTGGGAAAGAGGGTTGATATGCTGGCTCGCGCCTTAATAACTGTTCAGTTAGGGGCATTTCCGAACTGGTGTTCGGGTAAACTTGAGCTACAGCCATTCCCACTACCCAAGCCACAGCACTACCTACCCCCAACAATAACAGACGAAAAATGAAGGACAACAGCCCCACCAAAACCCCGGAATTGGATTTAGGGGAAGATTTACTTGGTTTTGGATCTGCCATAAATTTACCCTCAATTGCCATTAGGTTATCAGTTTTCCCAAGGACGCACTTCTAACGGACCTGCGGGATGATTAAATATCACCATCATATCCGCTTGGGGTTCTGCTGGGTCAGGTCCTACCTGCTGAAAGCGTAACTCTGATAGGGGAATGGGAGCCTCTTCCTCTGGGGTAACATCCTCAACTGCTTCATAATCTATAATTTTGCCATCACTGGCTACTGTAACCCGATAAACTAGGGTTCGGTTAATGCGAGCAACCCATGCTTGGTTTATCTGAGCAAACAATTCTCGCTGTAATCTCTCAATTTCCTGGGGGTCATCAATAGATGGCGGTGAGACTAAATTAGGTTGTAAATTAGACTGGCCAATGGTAGCACCGGGTTCGCCAATAGTGGTATTTTCCCCCTCTGTGTCTGTATTAACTCCCTGTGGTGGAGATTGTCCGGCTGATGGTGGTCTTTCAGTTTCTGATAGTGATTGGGTTTCTGTGGACTCTTGAGGATTAGGTTCTAGGGGTCGCCGAACCTCTGGAACTGGCAGAGCAAATAATGCGATCGCTGCAATAGCCAATCCAGACACCCCTACCGCTACAGGTATCGCCCTTTGGGTAACAGATTGCTCTGCCTTAGTATAACGCTTGGGAATAGCTTTTAACTGCAAGGAAAGCTCAGGTAAAGTCCCAGAATCAGCGAAAAACTGATCCACTGCTTCCACCAGATCAAATAACTGCACCGTGGTTAAATCTAATTCCACTGGGGATGTCGGATCGGTTTTCATCTGGGAATCCCCATCTAACGGGGTATTACGGACAATCAGGCGGTGTAAATTGCTGTCTAGTCTGCGTAACTCCACCATAGGAACCTCAGCAGCAGTGTTAGCAGAGGGGGGATGTGATACGCCGCTGAGAAATTCTTGGGCGTATTGACTCACCCGTTGCAGTAAACACTCGAAAAACTCTTTCCCTCCCACAATAGGCTGAGGATAACCGACAAAATGGCACTCCGCATTCATCAATAGCGATAAACGGGGCCGAGTTTCTGAGGTATTATCTGTGGGACTACTCAACCCATGCAAAATCAGCTTGCAGTTAGGCAAACTGTACTGACGTATAATCGTCATGCTATCTCTCCATCAAACAGACTCATCCAAAACCGTTGCATCCCTGCCGTGCCTGTACAGAATAGCAATTTTCCCAGCAAAGCGATCGCTAAATCATTGAGTTTCTCTGGGGAGTTGTAAGCAATTACACCCGCGCGCCGAGGATTCATCCGACTACGGAAGTGAGCCTGGAACCTTTCCAGATAGCTATATAATTGCAAATGCTGTTCTATGGGGATTTGCTTGCGCTGCATTTGCTCAAAGTCAATCAGCAACTGGCGAATTCTCACTGTTAACTCTCGACTTATCATGGCAATAATCACCACTAGGGCTTTAGCTTCCTTCAGAGTGAGGGGTTGTCGTTGGCTGTAGCGTCGCAGGGGGTTAGTGCTACGCAGTCGCCATAATACCACTCGATTCGGGATAATTCCTTGCAGTTCTAACTCGGATATCTTGACCAGCATTCGTTCGGAACTCCCCAGGGCGAGGGCTTCAATGGCTAGTAACATCAGGTCGATTTGTAATCGCGCCCGACGGGGACATCCTTTGTCGGAGATGGGTATATCCGGCAAACTGTCTAATATGACTGGGTTTAAATTAGTTTGATAGGGTTCTACTTGCATTATGCTCACGGCAACATCGATTCCAACACAATATATAGTTAAAGATTGGTTAGCAAATCTGATACATTTACGCGACATTTTTCCGATTGTTCCCGGACAATGCAACGATAGCACTATTACCCGTTAAGGTAACAGAGGCGGTATCCCGCAAAGCTTTTAC
>NZ_JARPLU010000074.1:0-23232 GCF_032349615.1 Limnospira sp. PMC 1279.21
TGGTGGGATTTGATTCAATATTCAATCTATGTGCCTAACGCACCCTACGGGAACTGCCTAACGCACCGAAATCCTCAATTTGTGGGGATGGTGCGTTACGGCACTTATCATATTGGTGGGATTTGATTCAATATTCAATCTATGTGCCTAACGCACCCTACGGGAACTGCTGGATCACTTCTAAATCAGAATGCAATAATTATTCGATCCAAAAATTTTAGCCAGGAAACTCAATTTTTTTTGTATAATAGTTTAAAAAAGCCTGAATATATAAATCATATCGAGAAAATATTTAGAGGCAATGCAAATCAAGCAAATATAACCGTTAAAGAATTGCTGGAATTTACAGTTGCAATCCCACCCCTTGCGGAACAAAAAGCGATCGCCTCTGTCCTGTCATATATGGATAAAGAAATAGCAGCGTTAGAAAAACGTCGCGCCAAAACCGAATGGATAAAAAAGGGAATGATGCAGGAATTGTTAACCGGGAGAAAGCGGTTAATTGTTAATGATATATGATAAAATGTAGGTACTTGTTTGTAAATACCTGCACTTTATCACAAATTGCCTTGTATCTTAACTTAAAATGTCACCATCAAACCGCAAAATAGTGCTAAAGATAGCACTAAAAAAGGGAGTTATTTGCGCCAAAGACCTAGCCAAACAGGGAATTCATCGCAAATCGCTTAAACGACTGGAAGAACAAAGCCTTTTGATTCGCTCTGGACGCGGAATATATACTTATCCGAAAGCAGACATCACCGAAAACCATAGCCTTGTTGAAGCCACTCAGCGAGTCCCTAAAGGAACTATTTGCTTGTTGTCTGCGTTGAGTTTTCATAAAATCACCACCCAAAATCCCTGGGAAATTTGGTTAGCTATTCCTCAAAAATCACGTCATCCGCAAGAGAAACTTTTGCCACTGTGAATTGTTGATATGTCCGGTTTATCTCTAATCGAAGGAGTCGAAAATCATCAAATATAAGGATGTAACGTCCCTATTTATAGCATGCCTAAAACAGTAGTAGATTGCTTTAAATTTCGCCATAAAATAGGCTTAGATATTGCCCTAGAAGCCTTGCGAGAATGTTGGCAACAACAACGCTGCTCAATGGATGAACTCTGGTATTATGCTAAAGTTTGCAGAATGCGGAATGTAATGCGACCTTACTTAGAAAGTTTGACATGAACCCAAATAAACCTCAATTTATTCGCGCTCAATTGCTTAATATATCCAAACGACAGCAACCCATAGCAGGAAATTATGGCAGATATAGCTAGTCCTAATGAGACGTGAACTCTGGGCTATTGTCCTATCTGGATTGTAGGCGAACATTTTTTGCACGGACTCAGGTAGGTTGGCTATATTTACTCAAAATTACCACCCAAGGACAAAATTATGATTAAAGTTGGACAACTGGAAATACTCACCCAAAACCGAGTGATTAAACTGTTTCAAAATCACCTGGTTTATACCTATCTGGGAAACTGGAAAGACCGAGAAAATAACCGCAATATTGAAGCGGAATATTTAACCCAATGGCTCACCGGGCGAGGCGTTGAGGAAACCCTAATTAATAAAACTATCAGAGAACTGGATAAAGCCGCAGCCTTGGCAGAAAACCAAAACCTTTATGATGCTAATAAGGCCGTTTATCGCCTGCTGCGTTATGGGGTGAAGGTGAAACGGGGGCGGGTGAACAAACTCAAACCGTGTGGCTGATTGATTGGGAAAATCCCCAAAAAAATCGCTTTTATGTGGTGGAAGAAGTGACCATAAAAGGCAACCATACCAAACGCCCGGATATCGTCCTCTATATTAATGGTATTGCTGTGGCGGTTTTAGAACTCAAACGTTCGACGGTTTCCGTGGCTGAAGGTATCCGCCAAAACCTGGATAATCAAAAAAGGGAATTTATCCGCCCGTTTTTGACGACGCTTCAGTTAATTATGGCGGGAAATGATAGCCAAGGACTGCGCTACGGGACTATCGAAACGCGGGAAAAATATTATCTGGAATGGAAAGAAGAGGAGGGGGAAGTTGATGGGTTTGACAGTCCCCTAGATTGGCATCTTAGCCTACTGTGTGCCAAAAGCCGCCTCCTGGAAATTATCCACGATTTTATCATATTTGATGCGGGGATTAAAAAAACCTGCCGCCATAACCAATATTTCGGGATTAAAGCCGCTCAGAAGTTTATCGGAGAGGGTCTGGGTGGCATTATCTGGCATACTCAAGGGTCGGGAAAAAGTCTAACTATGGTGTGGCTGGCAAAATGGATTCGCGAAAATCAAAGGGATGCTAGGGTTTTAATTATAAGCGATCGCACTGAACTCGACGAACAGATTAACAGCATTTTTAAAGGAGTGGATGAGGATATTGACCGCACGGAAAGCAGCGCCGACCTAATCGCCAAACTGAACGAAACCCAACCCTGGTTAATGTGTTCCCTAATTCACAAATTCGGCAACCATTCCCAAGATACGACTCAGGAATTTATCGACAGTCTCCAGCAACTCCCCAGCAACTTTTCCGCCAAGGGAAACATATTTGTATTTGTAGATGAATGTCACCGCACCCAGTCGGGAAAACTCCATAGCGCCATGAAGCAAATTATCCCGGATGGTTTATTTATTGGCTTTACGGGGACCCCCCTCCTCAAAGAAGATAAACAGCGCAGTATGGAAGTATTTGGGGACTATATCCACACCTACAAATTTAACGAAGCGGTGAGAGATGGGGTTGTGCTAGATTTACGTTATGAGGCGCGCGACATTGACCAAACTTTAACCAGTCCCCAGAAAATTGACCAGTGGTTTGAGGCGAAAACTCGCGGCTTATCGGAGTTGGCTAAAACTGAACTTAAAAAGAAATGAGGGACGATGCAAAAACTCCTCTCGAGTAGGTCTCGCCTGGAAGAAATTGTTAACGATATTCTCCTCGACATGGAAACGAAACCCCGGTTAATGGACGGACGGGGTAACGCGATGCTGGTCTGTAGTAGCATTTATCAAGCCTGTAAAACTTACGAACTTTTCAGCCAAACGGATTTTCAGGGTAAATGCGCGATTATCACCAGTTATAAACCTTCCCCGGCGGATATTAAAGGGGAGGAAACGGGGGAGGGACTGACGGAAAAACTCCACCAGTATGAGATTTATCGGCGAATGTTGGCGGACTATTTTAAGCAGTCGGAAGATGTGGCAATGTATCGGGTGGGGGAATTTGAACAGGAGGTTAAACGGCGCTTTATTACGGAACCGGGACAAATGCGCCTGTTAATTGTGGTGGATAAGCTGCTGACGGGATTTGATGCACCCCCGGCGACTTATCTCTATATTGATAAAACTATGCGAGATCATGGCTTATTTCAGGCTATTTGTCGGGTTAACCGCCTTGATGGAGAAGATTAAGGAATATGGCTATATTGTGGATTATAAGGACCTGTTTCGGCAACTACAGGGGGCCGTTACAGATTACACCAGTGGGGCGTTTGATGGCTATGAGGCGGCGGACGTGGCGGGGTTATTGTGCGATCGCCTTTCTAAAGGGTGCGATCGCCTAGAAACCACCTTAGAAGCTGTCCGCGCCCTCTGTGAACCCGTCCCGCGTCCCCGTGAGAGTGCCGACTATCGCCATTATTTTTGTACCCCAGACACCAGAGATCAAAAAGCGATCGCCGCTAATGAACCGAAACGGGTCGCCTTCTATCAAGCGGTTAACGCCCTCATTCGCGCCTACAGTAACCTGGCTAACGAAATGGAAGCCGCAGGCTACACCCCCCAGGAAGCGGAAACCATCAAAGCCGAAGTTAGACACTATAGCCAAATACGGGAGGAGGTAAAAATTGCCAGCGGGGACTATATCGATAGTAAAATCTATGAACCCGCCATGCGTCACCTCATGGATACCTATATCCGCGCTGAACCCAGTAACCTGGTGGCGGACTTTGAGGAGTTGGGACTGGTGCAGCTTATTGTTAATCAGGGTTTCCCGGTTTTGGAGAGTCTCCCGGAAGGCTTGAAACAAGATCATAAAGCGATCGCAGAGGCGATCGAGAATAATATCCGCAAAATTATCTTAGATGAGAGTCCGATCAACCCGAAATATTATGAGGAAATGTCGGAGTTATTGGATTCTTTGATTGAACAACGTCACCAGAAAGCCATCAGTTACCAAGAGTATTTGGAAGAGGTGAAACAACTCGCCAAACGAGTGACAGACCCCACCGGATCAGCCGTAGGAAATTATCCCCCTGCCCTCAATACCTCCGCCCTCCGTTCCCTCTACGATAACCTAGACAAAGATGAAGCCTTAGCCCTCAAGATTGATCAGGTCGTGATCACCACCAAAAAAGACAACTGGATTGGCAACCGTTTCCCAGAAATCGAGGTAAAAAATGCCCTTAATGCCGTCCTAGTTGATGCTAAAGTAGACCTACCCGTTGACACCATTTTAGAGTTAATTAAACAGCAACATGACTACCAGTAAATCTCCCACAGATTACCAGATAACCATTGCTCAAATTCCCGTGCAAGTGATTCGCAAATCAATTAAAAATCTCCATATTGGAGTCTATCCCCCAGAGGGTCGGGTGCGGGTAGCTGCGCCGCTTCACTTCACTGATGATAATATCCGACTGGCGATTATCTCCCGCCTATCTTGGATTAAAAAACACCAGGCAAAATTCGCCGCCCAACCCCGTCAATCCCCGCGATAAATGGTATCCGGCGAAACTCATTATATCTTCGGTAAACGCTACGGCTTAGAATTCATAGAACGCCGAGGGAAACATGAACTTAAAATTCCCAATTCTCGGATAGTGCAATTATTCGTTAATCCCGGAACTTCTCGGGACAATCGCGCCCAAGTTTTAGCCGAATGGTATCGGCAAAAATTCCATGATATTATACCACAATTGCTGAATAAATGGCAACCCATTATCGGGGAAAATGTGACCGATTGGGGGATTAAGAAAATGCGGACTAAATGGGGGAGTTGTAATATCACTCAGCGTCGCATCTGGCTAAATTTAGAACTCGCAAAAAAGCCCATAGAGTGCTTGGAATATGTCGTAGTTCATGAGTTAGTGCATCTCTTGGAACGTTATCATAATGACCGTTTTCAGGCTTATATGGACGAGTATCTTCCCCCATGGCGACAATATCGAGATATTCTGAACCGGGAACCCTTAGAAGACTTCTAAATCTGCCGGAACCGGAGCATAATGACCATCAACGGTCAACTGAAAACCGTCATAGTTACCATCTTGATTAAAGTGCCACATAAAATCCGGGTCAAGACCGGGAGCATACCAGAGAATATCTGTTATTCCCGAACCATTAAAGTATCTGATGTTGACACTCCTCGTCCTGAAGTCCGAGGATTCTTGGGCTGAATCCTGCCTCCACTAACCTAAGTTAGTTTTGGTCTTACAGTTTCATGTCGTATCCGACTACACCTTTTACAGCAAGCACTCGCTATGGACTACTCCCCAAGCGTAAATTCGGGTATGCCCTACCCTATTTTAAGTTCTATTTTCACCCACAGAAGCCATATTCTTTGTTAGAGAGCAGTGAGGTATTGGGGCAACCTAATGGAAGGTTGGTGACACTAGCCTTTTGACAACGGTCAGTTCGCGTGCCACGACTACACATCTGATTTTCCGGTTATTTTAGTTTGAGCACAAAGTCGCCCTGAAGTGCAAGGTTTTAAACCCATTTCTCTGATAATGAGGCAACTGTTAAATTAAATAAGTAGTGCGAGACGTTTAGGAGTTAAATAAGGCTGCAATGCCTGAATTAACCTCCTAGTGGGACTTCCACCCCTTGGTGGAATATAAGGAACGCACTTCCTGACCATCCCCATAACTGTTTATATGTCCCAACAATTTGTATCATACGATACCAAATCCCGGCAGGGAACCCAAGGTCAACACAATCTGTAACAAACCGTAACAATTCCTAACATAACAGAAACGTTACGGAACAGAGATGAGGGTAACGGCGATAGCCACCCCCAGTTTTAGAAGTCATGACTCTAGGATTGAAGCGGGGAACGGAAGGCTCCAAGATACAACCTAGTATCGGAATCGAGTCCACTGCCAACCATCCATGATTAAGGAAACTGAATGTCCGGCGTGAACCACCGTAATTAATTAGTAGCGAAATAGGTTGATACGCTGCGCTCAAAAGAGCAAGGGGAAAAGTAGGAGGCTCCTACCACTACCTACAAAGACCTTTAAAGTACCCCGGTTCTGAGGACAAATCTAAAGATGGAAAGCCCATATAAACGGAACGTTTTAAGTCCTCCTGGACTCTGAGAGTATGGTCGATACCTCAGTAGTGATAAGTGTAAGCGCAAGTCCTAGAGGATGTGAGATGCGACCAGAAGCTAATGCCCTACTGTAACGGTCGGGATATGCCAACAGGTCACGGTTTGATTGCAAGAATAGAGTCAAGTAGGTGTATAAATGACGCAAGCGAGTTTAAAGAAAGGATTTGAGAAATCAAAGCCAATCAAGACTACGAATAACGTATGGAAAACTATCCCATGGCCTAAAGTTCAACGGAAAGTGTTTAAGCTCCAAAAGAGGATATTTCAAGCAGCTAAATCGGGACAGGACGCAAAAGCGAGAAGGTGGCAACGTCTATTGGTGAAGTCATATTACGCCCGGCTCTTAGCAGTGCGACTGTAGGGGCGGGTTCCACGGTCAGCCATGCTTCCCAACAGTCAGCTTAATGAACCCGCCCCTCTCAAGATAGTCAAGGAAAGAGGACGGCTGGAGTAGATGGAGTGATAGCAATATCCCCCAAACAAAGGTTAGACCTAACCGAGAAAATTCAAGGGAATCTCAAAGCAAAACCCTACATGGTCCGTTACCAGAAAGTTTTTCGTTTCTATGCCAAGTCTCTCAATGTAACGCACCCTACACGGGTTTGGATACCAAAACCTGGAAGGGATGAAAAAAGCTGGAATAGGAATACTCACAATCCAAGATAGAGCTAGGCAAGCCTTGGTTAAATCGGCACTTGAGCCTGAATGGGAATCAAGATTCGAAAGTACGAGCTATGGGTTCCGTCCAGGACGGTCTGCCCAAGATGCAATAGCGCGTATTTACCTAAGTATAAAACACGGAAGTTACTACGTTCTGGATGCGGATATAGCAAAATGCTCTTACCGTGAAGCATGATTACCTACTGTCAAAAATTCATTGTCCAAGTAGCCTAAAAAGAGACCTGAGAAAATGGCTCAAAGCGGGTGTACTAGATAACGGTGTATTTGAAGATACAGAAACCGGGACACCTCAAGGAGGGGTAATAAGTCCAATACTCGCCAACATCGCACTGGATGATATGGAAAGGCTAGTCAAAGAAATTTATCCTAATAAAGGGACGACTATTCAGGTCAACCTAATACGATATGTCGATGATTTTGTGGTCATCTCAAAAGACCTAGGAATCATCGAACAGTGCCAAACTGCTATTTCTGAATGGCTAAAACCTGTAGGATTATAAATTAAACCCGAAAAGACTCGTATCTGCCATACGCTCAATCACATTGAGTACAATGGAAAGATAGAGGAACCAGGGTTCGACTTTCTCGGTTTCAATATCAGGCAATACCCAACAGGAAAATATAAATCTGGAAAAACAGGAGGGGCAGCGAGCCGATTAATCGGACATCAAACCCACATTAAACCCAGTAAGAAAGCAGTTAAAGCCCACACAGAAGTGATTAAGGGTGTAATCAAACAATATAAAACCGCACCTCAATCATCCCTGATCAACAAACTAAACCCAATTATTCGGGGATGGTCAAATTACTACTCATGGGTAGTTTCAACTAAAACCTTCAATAAGCTAGACCAGACAGTCTGGCAAATGTTACGGGCATGAACAGGCTCAAGATGCGGAAAGGCAAGTTACGAAAAGCTCAGTAAATGTTTCAGACCGGGAACGGTCAAACTCAGTAACGGGAAAGAAAGGCATGAATCTTGGTTATTCAAAACCGAGGATGGATACCTACTATGGAAACATAACTGGACTCCAATTGTCCGACACACCCTAATACGCCCTGACGCAACACTTTATGACGGAAATTGGATTTACTGGGGAACCAAAAAAGGACAAGCAACCGACACGCCAAATAGGGTAGCAAAACTACTCAAAATGCCAAAAGGCAGGTGTGCCTGGCGTGGGTTATACTTTACCCCATCAGATTTAGTAGAAGTAGACCACATTGTACCTCAAAGCCTCGGCGGAAAGGACGTATACAAGAATCTTCAGCTATTACACCGCCACTGTCATCATGATCAAACGGCGCTAGACAACGCCAATGCTGCATCCTTAACAATGGAGCAATCTGCGCGTGCGTCACATCATGAAGTTTTTCGTGTCTATGCCAATTATCGGGATGTGGAAGCACCACTAGAGCCCTATGATGGGAAACTATCACCTACGGTTTTGAATGGGAGGGGGAAATGGTGACATCTCTCTCGACCCCTAATCCTAGAATACAGACATCAACTCAAAACTATATTAAATATGCCTAAGTCAAAAAGCGATCGCATTAATCCCAGAAATCTCGACCCAGAACTTTATGAGCGTCTGAAAGCAGAGTCCAAAGCACCCTATCGAGGACTGCGACAGTTTATATATGTATCCTTCGCCGCCTCTGGATTAATTGGGGCGGTAGTATTTTTGGCTCAACTCCTGTCAGGAAGGGATGTAGCGACCGCCTTACCCAACTTTGCGCTTCAGGTGGGGGTCGTAGCCTTAATGGTGTGGCTGTTTCGCCTGGAGCAGCGATCGCCCAAATCCAAGTAACAAAACTTCATGTCCCTAGACAAAAATACATATTGCGCAAACAACCGACAAAAAAATAAAGAAAATATTACGAAATTTGAAATTTGGTTATGATATCTGTAATAATAATAACATAAGCTCAATTGGGGTCAGCCCAAATAAAGGCCCTAAATATAAATACCCGTTTTCCTTCAATTGGGGTCAGCCATAGCAGGAACCAAGGACTAAAGCAGGTATTACCCCATAGTTGGGCTGCTGAGGCACTTGTTAACTCCTGTTTCTGATAAAGACCCTAAACATATTAAATCGATCGCCAGCTATCCAATTGGGTAGCTGGCTATTTTAAGGGGATAATTTAGGTTGAGGGCGAAAAGCTAGGGGGTGCTAATTAAATAGGGAGAGTTGATCGCCTGAACCTTCCCGGTGTTGACTAAAGCCTGATAGACAAATGCTGCTACATCGGCGCGGGTGGCCACACGATTGGGATTGAGTTGGCTTTGGTTAGGATAGTTAACCACCAAATTTCCGGTTGTGGCTCCCGCAACAGAGGGAAGCGCCCAAGCCGGGATCTCGCCTGCATCTTGATAGATGGAGAGGACATCGAGATTGTCCGACTGGTAGCCAAGTCCTTGAGCCAAACCCACAATGCTTTGAATGCGGGTAATGGGGTCATTGGGTCGAAACTGACCGTCAGGAAATCCGGAAATAAACCCACCTTGATAGGCGGATTGAATGGCTTGATAACCCCAGAAGGTGCTGGGAACATCAGGGAATTGAGATCCTGATTGTTGGGCGGCGGGGGTAAAAGCATTTTTGACGATCGCCGCAAACTGTACCCTGGTGACTGGCTCATCAGGACGGAAAGAACCATCATCAAATCCTGACATAATCCCCAGGCTAACTAATGCTTCCATATAGGACTGCGCCCAATGTCCTTGTAGGTCAGAAATAGTGCCAACTTCCAGACCCAAGTTAGGGGGGGTCACAGCCGCCAGCACATATTCAACGGCTCCATAAATGCGGCTTTCGTCGATTTGATTACCTACTGCAGAGATACTGTTACCTCGGGTGGCATTATATACATCGTAGCGCTGGTTATTGCGGATCAGGTTTTGACCCGGATCCCCTGCTGTTCCTAGGTTGGGTTGTGCAGTAGCGATCGCCACAATACCATCACGCTGATTATTTTCGATCAAGTTATTGCGTAAAATCGGTTTAGCCGTATGGGAAATCATCACCCCGTCCCGGTTGTCCACAATCTGGTTTTCCACAATTTTCGGGGCGGAATCATCATTAATCGAAATACCAAAACCAGTATTTTGAAAGAGATTTCCCCTAATTAGTCCACCACCAGAACGAGCCACCGAAATACCATTACCATCATTTTGGGCAAAAATATTGTTAGTAATGGTGGCGTTACCTTCAGCACTGATAAAAACCCCATCCCGTTTGCTATTGACAAAGGTTGAGTTACTGATGGTCGGGTTAGACGATTCAACCCATATCCCAGTCCCTCTGGTGTTGGGGTTGGTAATGGTGACTCCCAAAATTTGAGGGTCTCCCAAGGTTCTGATAGTCGCATTTTGACGAGCCAGACTGGGACTGACAAAATTACCCCCACCAATAATCAGCACATTCCGACCATTATTAGACTGATCACCCAGTAGGATAACCCCTGGTTGGATGTTAATCGGAAATGCCTCCCCCGTGTCTGGGCTATAGGTTCCGGGAGCCAACTTAATAGTCGTGCCGGCGGTAGCCCTGGACATAGCATAAGTGATGGTACGGAAAGGAGCGGCTTGAGAACCGGTTACCGTGTCGTTATCCGTTCCCGTGGAGGGGTTAACGTAGATGATTTGGGCTTGTACTAGGTATTCTGGGGAGTTTTGGGAGGTTGGTAATTCATTGGCGATCGCTTTAGGAGTTATGGCTAAATCGGCGATCGCGCCTAAGATTAAGGGGGTAGCTAGTAAACTCATACCCCGCCGCCAAGACCATAGCCGGAACCCAAAAGCCTTTTGGCTCCATGTATGATAGCTGTCGGCCGCCTTGTTAGTGAGAAAATACTTATCTTTCATGTAATCGACTTAATATTGGGGTTTATATGCAACCATACCCAGGTAACTGGAATCGGAAAACCGATATAAAGTTCCATATACCTAGGCACTGGGGACAAGATTTTGAACATCTCTGAGAATTTTAGCTGATGCCGACAACAACTGAACCAAATCGGGAACTTTTATTTTCACTTCTTCAAAGCCGCTATCCCCCAACTGATAGGGGATTTAACCATTTTCTGGAGATTGATTGAGGCGATCGACTTCTTTGCGAAAAATTTTTTGGAACCTTCTGGCAACCCCGTCCGTCATTTTTGTAGATGTCAGCGCTCTACTTGGCCTGTTACTGCCAGTGCGATCCGAAACAAGCCCCAGGGCATAACTAACTTGCTTGCCTTGCTTAAACGGAGACAGTTGGCCATTCCCAGCACCCAAGCAATTACAAACCTCAAAAATGTAGTGTTTGTAACTGCTCGTGTATCGGGTGTTTAGAGGAGTTTCTTGTTAAAATTGGTTCAGCTATTGCCAGGGCAACGATTATCTGTTAAGCTAGTTGTGATTTTTTGCGATCTCCCTATAATGTTGGAGGAATTCTCTTAAATCATAGTTTGAGCGGTAATATCGGCAACAAACCCCATCTAGTTCTAACAGACTTTTCCCGTCTTTTCCTATCACAAATAGGGAAAGAGATTCCGGGTTTCGCTGGCATGGTTCAGGAATACTAAGTGTCAAAACTGGTTTGCCAAATCATCAAAAAAATGGGTAGAAACCCCGTCCTTCTAGGACCGCTTTACATTTACTTAGCTTTAGAATATAATCAAGTATGCCACTAAGACCTTAATTGTACGGTGAGACTCCCAGTGGTGGGACACCTGTTGAAAAGATGACTTACCGAAATGGTAGTCGGTGCAAATGCACTACAGACCCAGCCCCCACAAGCAAAGACGTTAAGCGAGTGAAAAGCATAAATCTAAAGTAAACTGAAAGCAAAAGCTAACAGTGTAGCGGCCATTGACACCGCCTTGTGGACTGCTGTTGTATTGGTACATAGGTACGGTACGGCCATGTGGTTGTTACGAGCAATGACTAACATTTGTTGGTTATCTCCTCTAAAGAATCCTCGTGGCTTTAGCCCGATGGAGTGTCAACAGCTTTAGCCAAATTACCGTAAAATTACCCTAAATTTATCGGCAAACCTACCGAATATCCAGACTGCTATTGTAGAATCCCAATTGTCGAAAATTATTCATTTGTCCAACATTTCGTGAGGAGCACTTATGTCAGAGGTAGTTAACGAGACCGTGTTTGAAGTCGTTACGACAGCCAACGGAGCCGTTATAGTCGGTAGCCCCAACCAATCTAACCGCATTCGGGGAACCGCAGATGCTATTCGCATCCAGGGTGGCGATCTCGCAGATACCCTAACCGCCGGTGACAAACCCAACATGGTTATCTACGGCTTCGAGGATAATGACTCAATAATTGGTGGCGAAGGCGACAACGAACTATATGGTAACCAAGGAAACGACACCATCTATGGCATAGCAGGTAATAACCTAATCTATGGCGGTCAAGGTGATGACCTAATCTATGGTGGTAATGGTAATAACAGCCTATCCGGTGACCAAGGTAACGATACCCTAGTCGGCGGTACTGGTAATGACATCATACGTGGTGGTGATGGAGATGATTTAATCTATGGTGGCGGTGGTAATAACCAACTATTTGGTGAAAAAGGCAACGATACCATCATAGGTGGCCCCGGTAATGACACCATATACGGTGGTCAAGGTAATGACTTCATACGCGGTGGCGATGGCAATGACTTCATAGCCGGTGACAAAGGTAACGACACCCTAACAGGTGGTGCTGGTGCTGATACCTTTGCTATCACTGCTAGTGCTAACCTAACCCGCGATGTCATTACCGACTTCAATAGTGCCGAGGGAGACATAATTGCCCTACGCGCTGGTGCCGGATATGACTTAAACTCCTTCCAGACTGTAGCCACTGCCGCACAGGCTAGTGGGTTAAGCGGTTTAGTGTACATCCAAAGCACAGGCGTTTTACTATTCAACGGCGAAGAAATAGCCGAATTCTTGGGTACTCCAGATATTACAGCTTCCGATTTCGAGCTATTCTAAGGTTAAAATCCTTGGCGTAGGAGTTAAGTCCTATTGCCTCCATTTTTGGAATAGCAGATTGCTCCTCGATTCTCAATAGTAATTTGTTTAACAGTAGGGTTATTACTAACCCTACTTTTTTTTATGGCATTAATCACACAGCCTATGGCCGAAGGTATCAGGCAATCAATAGCAAAACTATTCGACTGTTTTCCGGATGAATGGCTTCTCGCCTAGAGAATAGGAGTAGTTTGATCTAATGCTGAAAATTTCTAAACATGAGATTTAGGACATTACCTGATCAGATATTCTCAAGCCCGAGGCCATCTAGCCGTTAGTACCCTTTTCAGCCTTGTTAACACTATTACACTCAATGGATAGTTTGACCTAAGCCATGAGCCTTTGTAAAAGGAAAGTCCCTAACTATGTCACAGTTTATTGAAACCCCTCAAATTGAAGAATTGCCCGACGGAAGTTTAATCTTTCGAGGGGCTACGGAGCCGCAAAATTTCTTTGCTGGAGGGTCTGGTGATGATATCATTACCGGGGGGGATAGTGATGACACTTTGTATGGTGGCCCTGGCAATGACACTATTGATGGTCGTGGTGGTAATGACCTGATTTTGGGAGAAGAGGGACATGATTCCCTTATCGGTGGTTCTGGTGATGATACTATCTATGGTGGCGAAGGAAACGATACCATCGACGGTCAAGAAAGATCAGGAATAATGGATGATTATTATGTTTGATGTATGGCGGCGGGGGGAAAGTTGTTAATGATCATGATCATCTTTCGGGGGAACAGGATCATAGCCGCCTGGGTGAAGGGGATGACAGCGCAAAATACGAGCGATCGCCATCCATCCACCCCGAAAAATGCCAAAGCGATCTATTGCTTCCATAGCATATTCTGAACAAGTGGGATAAAAGCGACAAGCGGGAGGAAGCACCGGAGAAATCAATGACTTATAACCCTTAATCAAACCAATTAATATCTGTTTCATCTCAACTATCCAACATGACAACTTGGGGAGCTAATACCATAGTATCCTGTTCTTGAATAATGCGTCCAATACCGAGAAACTGACCGGATTGGTCATCTACCCGTAACACGGCATCGACATTTCCCGCGACGGGAACCCGCTGTCCGTGACACCAACGTTTTGCATCTTCGGAACCTAGGGCGATCGCCTGTAAATGAGTCAAAGCCAGAGAGGGGTCAAGGGGTTTAAACTTTTCCCGCTTGACCAGATCTTCCAACTCTTCGATAGTCAAACTATTTGCCAAGCTAAACCCACTGGACTGTAGGCGAACTAAACCCGCGAGAGTCCCCCCAGTGTTCAGACGTTCCCCCAAATCCCTAGCAATAGAACGGATATAAGTTCCCGGACCACAGGCGATCGCCAATTCCACCTCTGGAAACTCCCCAGATCGCCAACTCAAAACATCCAACCCAAACACCTCCACCGTCCGGGTGGGAACTTCCACCACCTCACCCCGTCTGGCTCTCTCATATAAGCGCTTCCCCCCCACATGAATAGCACTATAATAGGGTGGCTTTTGCTCAATTTTACCGATAAATTCAGGCAACAGGGCGGCGATATGTTCCAGTTGCAAATGAGAAGCCGATCGCACCTGTAAAGTTTCCCCCTCCAGGTCATCGGTGGCGGTGGTAATTCCAAAGCGAATCACTCCCCGATAGGCTTTCTCAGAGGACAGAAATTGCAGCAGGCGGGTAGCCCTTCCCAATGCAATAGGTAGCACCCCAGTCGCGGCAGGATCAAGGGTGCCTGCGTGTCCTACCCGCTTTAGGTGTAACATACGCCGAACCCTTGCCACACAGTCATGGGAAGTCCACTCCTGTGGCTTATTCAAATTAAGGAACCCCTGAAAATCGGCCATCAATCTTAAATAGTGATCTGATCAATTGCGGTAAAATCGGCGGAAGTGAGATTATCCACACCAACCACAATAGCCACAAAAGCGCGATTAGGATCGAAACTTTGCCTAAGTCGGATCACGGTGCTATCTTCTAGTTCCCCTTCCAGTCCCACAGAAGTACCGGAGACAAACTCTAGGTTAGTAGATCGCAGACCACCCGTGAGCAAAATTTGATCGTCACTCCGAGTATAATCCATAATGACATCGGCTTCGCGAATGTTGACTCCCCCACTGAGGGAACTCACCACAAAGGAATCGCGACCCTCCCCACCAATGAGAGTATCAGCGCCAGTGTCTCCCGACAGCAGATCATTCCCGTCGCCACCATACAGGATATCATCGTTTTTACCACCGAAGAGGGTATCGTTTCCATCCCCTCCATACAGCCAGTCATTAGCTAAATTGCCAAACAACAGATCATCTCCGGCTTCACCATAGAGGGTATCTGCTTCTTGACCGCCATAGAGGGTATCATTACCATTGCCCCCATAAAGCAAATCCCGGCCTTGGTTGCCAAATAATAGGTCATTTCCGGCTTCTCCCAACAGGGTATCAGAACCGGCCTTACCATAGATGGTATCATTGTTGCTACCCCCCAATAAGGAGTCGGGTCCGTCACCTCCAATAATGCGATCGGCGGCACCAGTCCCCCTCACGGTTTCCCCGGCTGAGTCGGTGACAGTAATTTCATTAACTGAACCATTGCTACTCAGGGTTTCCCCAAAGTCGGAAGTTCCATTTCCCAAATTATCACCGGAATTATTAGTTTCTCCGTTGACGGAACCTTCTGGGGGGATAATCAGATCAGCGGGTAAGGTATCCACACCGAATAGCTCATCTAAAATCCGTGGATCGATTATAACTCCTACAGATGACATAATAACTCCTAATTTTTTTTAAGTGGGTTTTATTGACTGGAATAAATACCCCGTTCCCTTAATTGTTGCATAAAAAACTCTTCTAGGGAAAGGCGGGATAAATTCATCGATATCAGTTGAGCATTGATATCCTGTAGATGGGCGATAAATTCCTGGGGGTTGCCTTGCAGATTACCGCGCCAATAGTCTTGTTCGATTTCCAAGTTGGTTACCCATTCCTCCAGTTGTTGAGGATTACCACCTTTGCCACTCACGGAATAGGTTTCAGTGATTCCTAATAATTCATCCAAAGAACCGATGGAAATGAGTGCTCCTCGTGATAAAATGGCAACGCGATCGCATATTTTTTCGACATCTGACAGGACATGACTGTTAAAAAATATGGTTTTTCCTTGCTGTTTGAGTGATAAAATAATCTCTCGGATTTGATAACGACCCATCGGATCCAGACCGGACATTGGTTCATCTAAAAATACTATTTCCGGGTCATTAATTAAGGCTTGAGCCATGCCAATCCGTTGTAGCATTCCCTTAGAATACTGTCGCATCTGTTTTTTGATGGCGGCTGATTTTGCCAGTCCGACTAAATCCAATAATTCGGGAATCCTTTGGCGACTAACTGCTTTCGGGATTTGGAAAAGTTCCGCCGCCAACTCTAAAAATTCCCACCCGGTCAGATAGTCATAAAAATAGGGGTTTTCTGGCAAATAACCCACTCGCTGTTTGACTTGGCGATCGCCAATAGGTTTCCCCAATAAATAAGCTGCGCCAGAAGTGGGACGCACCAAACCTAGTAACACTTTAAATAAAGTCGTTTTCCCGGCTCCATTTTGTCCCAAAAGCCCAAAAGTTTCCCCCTGATATATACTCAGACTACAATTAATCAGGGATTCAATTTTTTGATTCATCCAAAATCCCGTCCGGTAAAATTTACCTAACTTCTCGGTGCTAACTACCGCCGGGGGTAAATATTTCGGTGATTGGGGGGGTATAGTTTCAGCCTGATTCATCGGTTTTTGCTTATATGAAGACGCTCGATCTCAATCTTAATACAAATGTTCATAGCTAGGTTTAACCCGGCATCTAAAGCCTTTTGACTGGCTTCTGGGTGGCTGATTCCCAACTGACCCCAGACGGTTTTCGCCCCAACGGCGATCGCCTCATCAACAATTTCTGGCAGATATTGCGAACCTCGAAAAACATTGACAATATCAATCGTTTCCGGGACCGCCTGCAAATTCGGATAACAAGGTTGACCGTTGACCTCTGTCAATAAAGGATTCACCGGATAGACCCGATAGCCCCGGTTTCGCAAAAATTCAGCCACCATGTAACTAGGGCGCGAGGGTTTGTCGGAATGACCATAAACGGCGATCGTCTGCGACTCCGCCAACACCTGAGCCATTGCGGTATCATCTTGGTTGAGATCAAGCATATTCTGCATATCCTCAGACTTTAGCGCCGATGATAACCCCATCGCGGCGTTTTCCGCATCTGGAAAAGGGAAGATCTTGATTGAATCTAATTGCTACTGGGAGTCGATAACCTTGAACCGATTTACCGATAATCATACCGAGCATCATACCGAGCATCATACCGAGCATCATACCGATAATAATTATGCCCCACCATCACCACCATACCTAGATGGTTGGTCCTTACATGGACGAGATCCTGAGTTTGTGCGATCGCTAATGCCAGTTTTGGGATGGTTTTACCAGCACTATTTTCGGGTCAAAATGGACGGCTGGCAGCATCTTCGAGACTCAGGGAGAATGTTAATTGTCGGTTCCCATAATGGTGGCTTGGCTGCACCAGATATGCACATGGGTTTATATGGCTGGGCCGATCGCTTTGGCTGCGATCGCCCTCTATATGGTTTAATGCACCCCAAAGTCTGGGAAATGTCCCCCACAGTTGCTACTCAAGCCGTGCGGTGTGGTGCTATTCGCGCCCATCCCCGAATGGCGATCGCCGCCTTACAAGCAGATTATCCCGTTTTGGTTTATCCAGGGGGGCCAGAAGATGTGTTTCGCCCCCACAATATGAGAAATCAGATTTATTTTGCTGGGCGGCGTGGGTTTATTAAATTGGCCTTACGCACCGGGTCCCCTATTGTTCCCCTCATTTCCCATGGAGCCCATGATACCCTCATTGTCCTCGCTGATTGTTATCAACAGGCTAAGATCCTCCATGATTTGGGGATGCCTTGGTTACTCGATATTGACCCGGAAGTGTTCCCCATTTATTTGGGACTCCCCTGGGGGTTAAGTATTGGTCCTTTGCCTAATATCCCTTTACCAGGGGAAATCTATATTCGCATCTGTGAACCTATTGTCTTTCAACGCTATGGTCGAGAGGCGGCGGGCGATCGTGATTATGTCGAGTCCTGTTACCAATTGGTCAAAACTCAGATGCAACACCAACTCGATCGCCTTGTCCTCCAGGTCGAGAAATCCTGAGTTTCCCTCTCTGGATAGTTATGCAAATCTTAAATCTTTATTAATTTGGAAAACTGCGATCGACAAAAATTCGCACCCAAAATTTAATCACAACAGCTATAATCCCCCAATTATCGCCCTTCTTCCCTCAACCCCATCCCTCAATCATCATGATTTACCGTTCGGGATCAAGGTATTCCTAATTAGTCGCTATTGCTACCCGGTTCAAATTCTGGCATAATTAGTCAGTAGCTCAATACAGTTATCCGTTCTTTCATTTTTTTTGCCTGCTACTAACCATCCGTTAAATATCTCCTCTTAATGTCGTGGTAATCTGGCTAAATAGTCAGGAATTACCCGACAAATTTTGGGGTTAATTAGCGCCAAATTTAAACCCAGTAAAAAAACCATTTTAAATGTCTACCAAACAAATCATCCGTTGTCCGAATTGCGGTTCTTACGCCGAACGCTATCGCAGCAATACAGTCATTAAAACCCAGTGTCACACCTGTGACTATTTAATGATTACCTGTTCTGAAACCGGAAAAGTCTTTGAAGCCTACGCCCCTGGCTTATATGCCAGTGTATTGCAAGCCGTCAGCTAATCTATAAACTGATTTATGGCCACCCTGTTCCCAGGGTGGTCTCGTTGACAAAGCCTAATTAACTCAATATATTAAGAAATATTAATCATCTCCCTAAGACATCTATGACTAATTCCATTGAAATCTATACTTGGAGTAGCTGTCCATTTTGTTTACGAGCTAAGGCTCTCCTCAAACGCAAAGGCTGGGAGTTTACCGAATATGTGATTGATGGAGATGAAGAATCTCGCGATCGCATGGCTGCTAAATCCAATGGACGGCGTTCTGTTCCCCAAGTCTTCATCAATGGTCGCCATATTGGTGGCTGTGATGACCTCCACGCCTTAGAAGCCCAAGGTCAGCTTGATTCCCTACTTAGCGCTTAGTTTAACAAAACCCCCAGCAGCAGTCTGGGGGTCGTCCTGATAACTTTTATTAATATCATTAATGAAATTTGCTTTTATTATTGACCCCATCGCTAATCTAAATCCCGCCCACGATAGCACTGTTGCTATCATGGAAGCCGCCCAAGTAATGGGTCATGAAATTTGGATTACTCAAAGCCATCAACTAAGTGTAATTGCTGGGAAAGCCTGGGGAACCCTCACCTCCCTTCATTTGACTCCTATTACTAGGCGAGATCAGACTTGGGTGGTCAACTCCCCCTGGTTTGAGTTGGGCGCTTCCACATTACAGCCCTTAGAAGCCATGGATGCAGTGTTTATGCGGGTTGACCCCCCCGTAACTGTTTCTTACCTATATACCACTTATATTCTCGACTATATCGACCCCACCAAAACTTTAACCGTTAATGCTCCCCAAGGGTTACGCGCTGCTAATGAAAAAATGTATGCCCTCCAGTTTGCTGATGTCATTCCTAAAACTATTGTTAGCCGCAAAAAAAAGGTGATTCGGGAATTTGTCGAACATGAGGGCGCAGCAGTTTTAAAACCTTTGGGTGGTAAGGCGGGTGAGGGTATTTTGTTTCTGGAACCAGACGATCGCAACTTTAATTCCCTCGTGGAAATTAGCACCCGCCAAGGTGTTGAACCTGTCATGATTCAAACCTACTTACCCGCCGCCAAAGATGGCGATAAACGCATTATCTTGTTAAATGGTGAACCTATTGGGGCTGTTAATCGCATTCCTACTGGTAAAGAGTTTCGGGGAAATATGGCCGTCGGCGGTCGCGTCGCTCAAACTAAAATAAGCGATCGAGAGTTGCATATTTGTCGCCGAGTTGCCCCCAAATTAATTGAATCCGGACTATATTTCGTCGGTCTTGATGTCATTGGTGGTTATCTCACAGAAGTTAATGTCACAAGTCCTACTGGGATTAGGGAAATCGATTTACTAGACCATGTAAGTTTGGGTTCTCAGGTGATTCAATGGGTAACCTCTCAAGTTACCCAAATGATTCATAATTCCTGATACATTACCCCGTCGGTTCCCTTTTTCTTAGGGGTTGTGGAGAATAAAAAATTCATATCCATACCATTCGTGATACTCGCGATATATTTCCACCTCCCGTTTTTCCATGTCTAAAATTTTCAACCCCTCCTGATTGTCTTGATAAATTCTATAAAGATGATTAATCCTCTCCTCCAAGGGGTTATAGTAATTTAACCAACCCCTCTCTGGTAGCGTGAATTGGTTAATTATTTCATATCCGCAATTAGCAATAATCTCCGATAACTCCCATAGATTTTTCATGGCTGGATAATCAGCTTGCCAAAAATCATAAACCTCCGACGGTGGATTATCCCGTAACCACACTAACTCACTCACCATCATATAACCACCCGATTTGAGATAGGATTTTAATTGCTTTAATCCCGTCTCGAAACCCATAATATAGATGGAACCCTCAGCCCAAATAATATCAAAACTAGATGGCGGAAAATTTAGGGATGACATACTTTGATTTAAACAGGTTATCCTCTCCCCAAAACCTTCGGCGATCGCCTTTTGTTTAAGACTTTCTAAATAAGGTTGATGAATATCGATCGCCGTAATTTCTCCATCCGTTAATCTCGCTAATTCCAGAGTGGACGACCCCGGACCACAACCTATATCTAAAATCTTCCGTTGAGACAAACTTGGTAGCATCCTAAACCCTTGTCTAGTATACTCATCACCCCCCGGACTTTCCCTCAATAAATCCCTATGAATTTCCCAAAAAATCTCATTCATCATTAACTTTTCGCCTGAAAATCTTTAAAAATTGTCTGAAACCCGTACATCAATCTATGTACATTATTAACATCACCCGGAATTATACCACACTCCCATTTTCGCTTCCGACTCGCTAACAACTTCCCCGCTACTTCTGACACACTATTCGACACAAAATAACAATCTCCCGCTACCCGTAACTCCGAGGCTAAAGATAAAAACGCTTGGGCTACTTCTGGCTGTAATTGGGAGGCAGAATATTCACAATTAACCCCCAATAAAATCCGCGACGCGCGAGGTTCCCGCCCGTTATTTCGACAAGCATCCGCCTCCATTTTATATAATACGCAGATATCGCAATCATACAAAACTCGCAGCCGCCCGTGGACTTTCACCCCGATATGTATTTCTAAAGGTGGCTTATTGGCAAATTCAATAAGTCCGTGAGTATAGGGCTGTATTTGCTCATAGATTTTCCCCGGACGCTGACGAAATATTAACCTATCTGTAGCCTGTTTCGTCACATCCTTATAACTGACTTTACCTCCCTCATTTGTTGCCCCTGTCACCAAGATATTAAATATGTAACAATTAAACAGGTTCCTCAGTTGTTGATATCTCCTGAGATTTGGGTTAACGATCGCCTCTAAATTTCCCTTAATTTCCGTCAACAATGATGGCGGATTTTTGGCGGAATTGACCCGCAACTTTCCTAGGGTTTTTCTGACCTGTTCAGCCGCGGCTAATCTTTCTAAAATTTCCGGCTGATAAAACTTGACAAATTCCCCCGTTTGTGCTAGGGTTGAATGCCAGCATATTTCTGATTGGAAATCTGTAGTCAGTCCTTGATTATCTAATAGAGCCGCTATTTCTTGCTCCATTTCCACCCCAGAAATCACAGTGCGATCGATAGCATCAATCAGCATTGATAACTGTTCCTGGGGGCTATAATACGCCAATTTGAGGTCAGGGGATTTTCTCCCCATAACCATTTCCTCAACCGTTTTTCCAGCCGTTAAAATCTCCTCTACCTGTTCAGCGATCCATCCCAATTCTAACTGATTAAGTATTTCGACCAGTTCATCATAAATAGTCCCGCAATTATGTTCGTCCATACTGTTTAAAAACATAACAACCCCACACCTCCACCAGCACTATGGGGGAGGCGACTAATCATATTGTAGCTGATCAATGGCAAAATATGACTTAAAAATCAACTTTTTTTGATCAAAACAGCCCCCAGGACCTGGAAAAGCCACCAGGGGTGAGGGTTTTGGTGGAAGTTAAAACTTAGGTTCAGCGGGTTGACTCTTGAGGAATTCGGTATTAACGCCGGACTCCCGTGTGAGGGCGATTTTACCAGTCCGAGAAATTTCGCGGATGCCAAATTTACTCAATACCTGAACGATCGCCACCATTTTACCAGGGTCTCCGACCACCTCAATAGTCAGGGAGTCATCCCCAATATCAACCACCCGCGCGCGAAAAATCTGAGCCAACTCAATAATCTCGGAACGAATAGCACTGCTAGGGGAGTTAACCTTCAATAACATCAACTCCCGTTCCACACAGGGAACCTCAGTAATATCAAGTACCTTGAGAACATTAATCAGCTTGTAGAGTTGCTTAGTCAACTGCTCAATAATGCGATCGTCCCCAGGGACCACCATCGTAATTCGGGAAACCCCAGATTTTTCAGCAGGTCCAACAGCCAGGCTTTCAATATTAAATCCACGACGAGCAAACAAACCAGCAATGCGCGTCAGAACACCCGCCTCATCTTCAACTAAAACAGAAAGGGTATGTTTCATAATTTTGTCCCCAGGTATGGATGGCCAGTTATATAACTCAAGCCGAACCCTATTCGTATTGCGTAAGTAATTGTATCCGACAACAGATAAATTTAAACCCGAAAAATCTGGCCATAGCCGGAAGTTTCTGAGTATGGCATCATCTGAAGTGAAGTAATCACGCCAGATTATGTGTCACTCATTGAGCCTTTAACAGTTAGGTTAAAAGCGCTATTGTTGAGCCCATTCTGGTGGCTTATTCAACTGCTTACTACAATATAGCTATAGTCAGCTACTTGATGCTTTGGCCAACCACCTTTCGCCATAGCGTAACTGATACATTTACGCGACATTTTTCCGGTTGTTCCCGGACAATGCGACGATAGCACTATTACCCGTTAAGGTAACAGAGGCGGTATCCCGCAAAGCTTTTAT
>NZ_JARPLU010000075.1:0-6598 GCF_032349615.1 Limnospira sp. PMC 1279.21
GATCCAGATTTAGGGTGAGGGCAATGTATTAAGCGACTGGTGAACAAGCTGTATCAGAGGGCGGGTTAATTAATCTTGTCGCCCCCTTCTGTAATTAACGGGGGGTATCAGAGGGCGGGTTAATTAATCTTGTCGCCCCCTTCTGTAATTAACGGGGGGTATCAGAGGGCGGGTTAATTAATCTTGTCGCCCCCTTCTGTAATTAACAGTAGAACCCGCCCCTACATTTATTATTGGTATTATTGGGGTAGCTGGAGTATTTAGCCGCCGTGGGAAGATCTGGCTGGCCATTTTCCCAACTGTCGGTCACAAGACCTCCCCTATACAAAAACCCCTGGGTATCATTGTATCCAGGGGCTTCACAAGCCAATCATATATTTTTGCCATTCTTGGTTCATGCCACTTTTGAGGTGTCGAGTCACCTCAAAATAAAGGCTGCTGTAAGGCTTTCGGGGGGGATGTCTCAAAGGCATTCCGGCTTCCTTCGGGGTGCGACAGCCCTTTTTGACATTACAGCGCATACAAGCGGTTACCAGATTTTCCCAAGTATCACCCCCTTGGCGCGATCGCGGAATCACATGATCAACAGTCAATTCATCCCCCTTATAGCCACAGTATTGACAAGAGTGGCAATCGCGCTGCAAGATATTCCTTCGGGTTAATGGAATTTCTTTATAGGGGACTCGGACATAATGACGTAATCGGATCACAGTTGGGAGGGGAAAATCTGGTAGCAGATACTTACCATTATGCTCAACTTGTTCCGCCTTTTCCTTCAACAATAAGACCACCGCCCGCCGCCAAGTCGTGATATTGAGCGGTTCATAGGAGGCATTCAACACCAGAACATTGCCCATACTAATAAATTGCTGCGATGTAATGATTTTGACCCGATATTATCATATATTTAAATTTTTGGCCTGGGTCGGGAAATCCCCAGACGATATTGGTATCTAATTGGTATCTGTGTATTTTAACTTTCGCGCTAAGGAATGATAATGGTTAGCAGGAAATCTGAGCCACTAGCCCAGGACGATCGCACCTATACCTATGAGGGTGAATGTGAACATCGTGCTTGGGTAGAAGTAGACCGCTGGGCGATCGCCAATAACGTCAAACAGATCCGCCACCTACTATCCCCGGAAACTAGGTTTATGGCTGTAATTAAAGCAGATGCCTATGGTCATGGGGCGGTGAGTGTGGCTAAAATTGTGTCTGAAATTGGGGTTGACGATTTCGCGGTGGCTACCATTCCCGAAGGTATTGAATTGCGGCGCTTAGGTATTCAACAGCCTATTTTAGTGCTGGGGGCTGTTCATACTTCTGATGAGATCAAGGCGATCGCCCATTGGGGACTACAACCCACTTTATGCACGCCGACTCAAGCCCTACTTTTCTCGGAAACTCTCCAATCAATTAAGCGATCGCTACCCGTTCAACTTAATATAGATACCGGAATGTCACGGCTGGGGACTTGGTGGGAACAAGCCCTAGAATTTGTGCAACTGGTGCGGGGATTACCTAATTTGGAGATTTCTGGCATATATTCCCACTTCGCCACCGCTGATATTCGCGATCGCACCATTATGGATCAGCAACATTGGCGCTTTCAACAGGTCTTAGCCCAAATTCAGGAACATACAACCCTCTTCTCTATCCCTACCGTCAAACCCTGTTTACATCTAGCCAACTCCGCCGCCACCTTAACCGACCCAGCTTTACATTATGATATGGTCAGGGTCGGCTTATCCCTTTATGGATTATATCCCGCCCCTCATTTGCGATCGGTCGTCAATCTTCAGCCCGCCATGAGTATTCGCGCCCGTGTTACCCAAATCAAAACCATTGAAGCTGGGTGCGGCGTTAGTTACGGATATAAATTTATCGCCAAACAAAAGACTCCCATTGCAGTTGTGGGTATTGGCTATGCTGACGGAGTACCCCGCCACCTGTCTAACCAGATGAAAGTCCTAATTCGCGGTCAATTCGTCCCCCAAATTGGCGCAATCACAATGGATCAGTTAATGTTAGATGTAACTGCTATTCCTGATTTACAGGTCGGAGAAGTGGTCACCCTTTTGGGAAGCGATCGCCATCATAGCATTTCCGCCGATGATTGGGCGGAACAGTTAGGCACGATTTCCTGGGAAATCCTCTGTGGATTTAAACATCGCCTTCCTCGGATTCTTATTAATTAAACCCTGAAACCACAAAACATGAGTTTTTTTAGACCATCACCGATTACCCCTGGTCCCGGACAAGAATCAGTTTGGGACTATCCCCGTCCCGCCAAATTGGAGGATACCAATAAACACCTGCGGATTATTTTTAATGGCATTACTCTGGCTGACTCCCGCCAAGCTAAACGGGTTTTAGAAACTAGCCACCCGCCAACATACTACATTCCCGGCGATGATATTCAACTTGAATATCTTGTGGAAACTTCCCGCCGCACTATGTGCGAATGGAAGGGAGTTTGTGTTTATTATGATGTCATTGTCGGAGATAAGCGAGTATCTAATGCCGCTTGGCGTTATGTGCAGCCAACTCCCAGTTTTGTCGATATCCAAGACTGTTACAGCTTCTATGCTAGTCTCATGGATGAATGTTATGTTAATGATGAGTTAGTGCAATCTCAACCCGGAGATTTTTACGGCGGTTGGATTACTCAAGATATTGTCGGACCTTTTAAAGGTGGGGCGGGGACAATGGGCTGGTAAATCCTTAATCATTTCACCTGAACACCGCTAGAGAGAACAGTTAATAACTATCCCTCTGGCGGTCATTAAATAACCCCAAATCTCCGAGTATATATGAATCTTGAGATAGCCATGATTACCAGTATCATTAGCCATAATTAGTTAATCCTGTATGGCGCGAGATTCAACCAATTTTTAATGGTAACTAACCCTTTAAACCAAGTGATTTTAAATCCATCCTTTCCACCCAATTTAACCACAGAAGCCACCACCATTCACCCCAGCCAAAACGTGACTCAAACCATCCTAGAAAATGGTCTGACCGTTTTAACCAAACCCGTCCATACCGCCCCAGTTGTGACAGTCCAGGTATGGTATAAAATCGGCTCACTAGACGAACAACCGGGGGATAATGGTATCGCGCATCAACTGGAACACATGATGTTTCAAGGTACTACTACCCGCCCTATTCAATATGGTAGTTTATTAGAAACCTTGGGGGGAGATTTTAATGCTTTTACAGGTTATGACCAGACAGCATATCATAATACTGTGGAATCTAATGCCTTAAAAAGCGTTCTCATTTTGGAAGGCGATCGCCTCAAAAATGCCCTGATTTCTCCAGAGCAACTTGACAAAGAAAAAGGAGTAGTTATCTCCGAGTTACAGGGATATGAAAATAGCGCCCAATATCGCCTCAGTCGCGCCGTAATGGAAGCCGCCTTTCCTCATCATCCCTACGGTTTAATGATTGGTGGAACTAAAGCAGATGTCGAAACTTTCACAGTCGATCATGTGCGTTCTTATTACCATCTCAATTATCGCCCTGATAACGCGGTTTTAATTGTGGTTGGTGACTTTGACCCCGCATCAATCCTCACCACAATTCAGGAAATCTTTGGCGGCATTCCTAACCCGGATGAACCTCCCACCCGTGTACAGCGCGGACAAATTCCCAGTACCTTTCCCCCCCAGATTTTACCATCAAATCAACCGATTATTCTACAGGAACCGGGAGCCGTCCCCTTCAGCCTAGCAATTTATCCAATCCCCGCCATTAATCATGATGATATTCCCGCCCTGAATATCCTGGATTATATTTTAGATAATGGTGGTCGTAGTTCTCGGATTTATCAAGAATTAATCGATAGTGGAATTGCGACGGATGCTGGCAGTACAGTAGTTAATTTAAGTGCGGGAGGTTGGTTAGAAATGTGGGGAACTACCACTAACATCAAATCTCTGAACCGCCTCGATAAAGCCTGGCAAAAAATGATTGTCAAACTACAACAAAAATTGGTGACTACGGAAGAACTTGATCGCGCCAAAACCCAAATTATTGCTAGTTCCATCCTGGAAAATCGTGATCTGACCAGTCAAGCCATGCAATTAGGTTTAGACTGGACAACAACGGGGAATTATCGCTATACAGAAGATTATCTAAAAGCGATCGCCAAAGTCACAGCAGCAGACGTGCAAAAAGTCGCCCAAACCTATCTCAAACCAGAATATCGCACCCTGGGAAGATTTGAACCCACCCAGACCCAAACCGAGTCAACAACAGACCCAAATGCTCTTAATTCCGCCGCCACTAAAGTTAATATCCAAACGAACGGTCATCATCGCATTAGTGAACCCCCAGACCCAGCAGCCATCAGCCAATATCTGCCAGAAATTCCCCCCGCGAAAGTTCACACCATCACGCCGCCGGAGTCTTTCACCCTAGATAATGGGATGCGAGTGTTATTACTAGCGGACAATAGTACCCCATCGATATCAATTCGGGGATTTGTGAAAGCCGGGGAAGAATTTGACCCCCAAGGTCGGGAAGGGTTAGCCCTACTAACTGCGGAAAACCTAATGAGTGGAACAGTCAGTTATAATGGGCAATCATTAGCCCGTCGTCTGGAAAATCGAGGCGCAAATCTGGAATTTACTGCCGCCACGGAAGGGGTAGATATTTCGGCTTCCGCTCTCAGTGGTGATTGGCTTCTGGTTTTGGAAACGCTGGCTGATGTATTGCAAAATCCCACCTTTCCCCAAAAATGGTTAGAACTGATCCGCCAACAACAGATATCTGAGTTACTAGAATCTGAACAGAATCCCGCCTATGTGAGCCACCGCGCCCTACAAAAGCAGCTTTATCCCAAAAACCACCCGCTGCATAGTTACCCCACCCAGAACAGCCTCAGAGCCATCTCTCGTGATGAGATTAAGAATTTCCAGAGGACTTATTATCGCCCTGAGCGGACAGTTTTGGTAGTAGTCGGAGATTTTGATTTAGGGTTGATGCGATCGCAAATCGAAACCGAATTTGGCTCCTGGAAAAACCAAACCACCGCCCCGGAAAATCCTTGGCCGCCCGTTTCCCTACCCACCAAATTTGTCTGGCTACAGGAAGAGATACCCGGTATAGTGGAGTCAGTCACCGCCATGGGATATCCTAGCATAGACCGCCACGATTCCCGCTATTATGCAGCCCTAGTTCTTAATCACATCCTAGGGGGTGGCACTTTGTCAAGTCGCCTAGGACTGGAATTGCGCGATCGCCACGGACTCACCTATGGGGTGTATAGTTGGTTTAATTCCGGGTGGCGTTGGGGTTGTTTCACTATCGAAATGCAAACCGCACCGGAAAACGCAGCATTAGCAATTGAGAAAACCCTCGCCCTACTCAAACAAGTTCAGCAACAGGGAGTTACCCCCGCCGAAGTAGAAACCGCTAAACATAATATAATTTCGAGCGATCGTGTAGCTTTAGGAGATCCTGAGTTTCTCGCTGGTGTAATTATGTGGAATGAAATCTTCCAATTTACCCCCACAGAACTTAATCAATTTTACCAAAAAATTGACGCGGTGACTCCCTCATTAGTTAACCAAGTCGCCAGGGAACTTATCCACCGCGATCGCATAATTGTTGTCACTTCCCAACCCGCCATTACCAAACCTTTTGTCGGGCGCGTCAACAGCCCCAAATAGACCAGTTTTTGAGGGTGCGTCCTGGTGATGACGCACCCCGTAAATACCTAATCAATCATTGATTATCCTAGTAGTGGATAATTATATAATTCCGGTTCCCTTACCTCGGCTATCTTCAGACATAGTTAATTTACCTTCTTCGTCAGTTTCATTAACTTGTTTAAGGGTTTCGAGTCGTTTCGCTTTATCAGCTTGTTCTTGTTCCCGTAAATCACCAGGTTCCTCAATGTACATTTCTGGTTCAACCGCAAAATTATCTAATAGCCCTTCTCGACTCATACGATAACCACCCGTAGTATCTGTGGTTCCCTCTGCTGCGTCAGGAGTCTTTTTAAAGTTGTCCCCCTCCCTTTCCATGCGGGCGGCTGTTTCCGCTGACATGATGTTGCGATCGTAGTTATCACCTACTGTGGCTTGATTATTTTTTTGAGTTGCCATAATTTAATTTTCTCCAATTTTGTGCTACAATTGCTTAGTTATCTTGTGTTACTGGGTCAATGAATCACCCTATTTATTAATGTTGGGAACTATGTCGGGGCGTTCTTTATCCTCCCAACCGACAGGACGCTTAGAGTTATACCAAGCAATAGAACCAATAGAAGCTGCTGCAATAAACCCTACTACCAAGGATAAAGTAGCAGCCACTGGAAAATGAGGCGCATTTGTTGCCACTTCACCTAGAACTAAATTAATATCCATAAACAGATATTTTCCTCACAAATCAGCATTAACCCCATACTATCGGTTCATCTCTATCGAGTCTTCTACCTGTAGTCGTACATTAATCATCAATTGCATCATCCTAAAGTTCAATACCAATCATTCCTAGGGTGGTGCGTCAGATATCAAACCGTTTCGGCTGAGAAACCCGGTTTCCTGACCTCTGTGGGAGAAACCTTTCTTCGAGAAACCAGGTTTCT
>NZ_JARPLU010000075.1:6608-22925 GCF_032349615.1 Limnospira sp. PMC 1279.21
TTGAGAAACCGGGTTTCTTAACCTCTGCGGGGGAAACCGGGTTTCTTAACCTCTGTGGGGGAAACCTGTCTTCGAGAAACCCGGTTTCTTTGAGAAACCGGGTTTCTTAACCTCTGCGGGGGAAACCGGGTTTCTTAACCTCTGCGGGAGAAACCCTACTATAATTGTTAATTGTTAATTGTTAATTTCTTTGCGGAGGGCTGTTTCCACCCGTTGCCATTCAGCCATAGTTTCAGCAAAGCGTTCAACCGCACTACCAGTAACAAAACATTCTACTTCTGGGCTGTCACTTTCCATCCCCGCACGTCCCATATATTCAAGTTCCTTGCAAAACTCAGAAAATCTCAAGGCTCCCAATTGTGCGCTACTAGATTTTAACGTATGGGCGGACTCTTTTAAACCTTTAGCATCTTGGGCATCAATAGCTTTACGCATACCATCAATATGTTGGGGTGCTTCCTGTAAATAGGTAGCAATTAGCAAATCCACAAAAGGATCATCTTCATCATCATATTCCCTGAGATTTTCCAAAACTTGATGATCTATGGGGCTATTATCGGTCATTAATTCTTCCTCAACAGTATGATTCTTTAGCATTTTATGTCCATTAGTTTCAGTAACATCAACAACCATAACCTGTCCATTGGGACTACCCCCATTTGTACTTTGTTGAGGGACGGTTGTAGATTTAACCCGATATCCATTTTGAGCAGATATCTCATGAACTTCAGTTACCGTCGGAGAAATCGGATGACATTTAGCTAAGGCTTCGGCTAAAGCCTCTCGGCGGACAGGTTTAGTAATATAATCATCCATGCCTGCATTCAAACACATTTCGCGATCGCCTTGCATAGCATTAGCAGTCATCGCAATAATTCTAGGTTTCCGTGGACCCATATCGCTACCATCTGAGTAAGCCGCACAGATATGTTTAGAAGCCTCCAAGCCATCCATTTCCGGCATTTGTACATCCATCAAAATTACATCATACTGTTGTCGATTTAAGGCATCCAAAACCTCCAAGCCATTACCAGCAATATCAGCGCGATACCCTAAACGTTGTAATAGTTTAATCGCGACTTTTTGGTTAGTGACATTATCTTCAGCCAATAAAATCCGCAAATTGGCATGAGGTTGAGGAATTGCCGGGTCATAGCCAGACTCAGCATTCTTAATATGATAGTGTTTTTCAATAGTCTGGCTATCAGCAAAAATCTGCATCAGGGTATTGTAAAACTGAGATTGTTTGAGAGGCTTGTTAACCAATCCCGCTACATTAACACCCTGGGCTTCTAGTCGTCGCAGTACCTCGGTATTGCTGGCATAATTAAACATGACTAAATTAAAGGGTTTTTGGCGGTATTTACCAGCAATCATCTGTTTTTCTAATTGGCGAATTCGACTCGCCAGGGTTGCCTCATCCATATCTGGCAAATTGATGCCCAAAATAATTAAATCCAATCCGGGGTTATCATGCAAAACCTTTAAGGCATCAGCGCCAGTTTTGACGCGCACGGGAACCATACCCCAAGATTTAACCTGACGGATAAGCAGTTTTTGATTAATGTCGTGATGTTCAACAATTAACACTTTCTTACCATGAAGGAAATCATCACTAAATTCTCCCAAATCGGGGGTATTAAATCCGCTACAAACTATGGTAAAATAGAAGATAGAGCCAGGTCTGAACACCTGTGGGCGCACAAAGTCGGGGGGAGGATTTCCGGCGACACTAGATATCAAAGATGAGGTTTCATCGTGATATTCATCGAGCAAATTGACCCAACTAGCCACCCACATTTTCCCATTCATTAATTGACTCAACCGCTGAGAAATTGCCAAACCTAAACCAGTGCCTCCATATTCCCTGGTGGTGGAAGCGTCAACTTGAGAAAAGGCTTTAAATAGGCGATCTATCCGGTCGGGAGGAATGCCAATTCCGGTATCTCGGACTTCAAATTGCAGGACGTAATGACTTTCAGTAAAATCAGAATCATCAGATTTTTTGACATCTTTTTTAGCATCGGGATGGGTAGCTTTCACTGCTAAAATTACCTCGCCTTCGGAGGTAAACTTAATAGCATTACTGACCAAATTAACCAACACTTGACGCAGGCGAGTGACATCACCCAGGATAGTTTTAGGAGTGGAAGGATCTATGATATAAGCTAACTCTAAACCCTTTTCGGCGGCGCGCCCAGACAGCAATTCTAGACACTCTTCGAGACAGTTACGGAGTTTAAAAGGTTGCTTTTCTAGTTCGAGTTTACCAGATTCAATTTTGGAGAAATCTAGGATATCATTAATAATGGTTAAAAGGGCATCGCCACTGGTGCGGATAGTTTCGACAAAATCTCGCTGTTCGGGGGTTAATTCCATATCTAATAGTAACCCGGTCATGCCAATTACTGCATTCATAGGAGTGCGGATTTCGTGGCTCATGGTTGCCAGAAATTCACTTTTAGCACGACTAGCAATTTCGGCGGCGAGTTTGGCTTCTTCTAAGGCTTGATTTTTGGCTTCGAGGGCGCGATGGCTTTTGACTTCGACTTCTAGTAATTTGGCTTGGGCGATGGTAATTCCTACTTGGGAGGCGACATCTTCGAGAAATTCGATTTCGTCTCGGTTCCACTCGCGCATTTGTTGGCATTGATGCAACATAATAATGCCATTGGGTTCGTCTTGATAGGAAGTGCGAACGGCTAACATGGATTTTAAGGCCATGCGACGACAGAGGGGAATGGAAGATTCCAGTAAAGGTTCGGAAAAAACATCGGTAGATGCGATCGCTCTATCAGAGGTGAGGAGTGCTTCAATATAGGGATTATAAGATACAGAAATTTCCAGCTTGAGGGTAGACTCATAGCCAGTTTCTAGGTATTCTGCCACACAGGTTAGGTGTGGGTAAGGTTCGGGAATATAGGTATAAATAGAACAGCGGTTAACAGCAAATACCCGACCAATTTGGCTGGCGGTAGTTTGAAATACTTCTTGGGTTTCCAGTTTAGAGCGAACTTTATGGGTAATTTCTTTAAGTAATACTAGATGCTGATTTTGTTGCTGAAGTGCTTGCGCCGCCTGTTCGCGAGCAATTTCACTACCAATATAGGTAGCCATGAGTTTCAGGATTTCCTTTTCAATGGCTCGAAATTTTGAGCGGGGCTGATAACTCAGGAAACTGAGGGTTCCATAGTCTCTACCACTGACGGTGACTTTTACGCCTAGATAGGCTTCAAAACGGCGCACAGCGTAGGCTGGGTGGTCTTTCCAGGGGGAATTCTGGAGTGATTCGATACCTACTACCTCATCAGACCCGGCGGATTCTCCTTCTAAGGTTTGATGGAGGGCGAGGGTATCGCCTTTGGCAAATCCGAAGGTCAAATTTTCAGGAATACGGGTGGCGATCACTTCATAGCGCCCCCCCCAGACGCGCCCTAGCAGTCCTATTTCCACACCAAAGCGATCGCATCCCATTTGTAAAAGACGGGTGATACGGGTATCAAAATCGGCGTTAGAACCAATAGTTGCTTCATAAAGCTGAGTCATCGCCTCGGATCTTTCTTGCAATTCGTTGGGCCAGGTGCATTGTGGGGGGACAGACGGGACCGGAACCCTCGGCGGATTTTTAACTTCTGGCCGGGACTGAACTTGCTGGGCGAGTTTAGCTAGGGCGGCGTGCATCGATTGGGGACGCAATGCACCCATAAGGATGGTGCTAGGGGACATAACGCTGATGGGATAGTTGCGCTCATCCATCACTACTAGGGGTAGTTGGTGATAGTATTTCCCCAGAACTCTTAGGGCGGCTCCTAGGGTAATGCGCGATCGCACAATTACGGCTGGGTTATTACAGATGCTATGGGCTGGGGTTGTGTAAAAATCCACCCCTAAAGCTACCAGGGTGAGAATATCTTGGCTGGTGACAACTCCCACTAATTTAATCGCCTGTTTATCGGAATTGGGTGCTGATGTGTTCTCTGGGGGGGGGACGGTTTCGGTGACAACTACAGATGGCACTCTGTACCTGGACATTAACTTAGTTATATGGAAAATCGAGGAGGAGGAGGGGGCGTGAACTAGCCTAGATGTCTGATTGCTGGCAATTTGACTCAGTTGGATTACGTCTTCTGGTACAAAGGTCTGTTGGGACTGAGGAGCGACGGACGAGGGACTACGACCATTGGTAGAATAGGATAATGACTGAGGCTTTTTCTGGCTTTTATTGCTCCGAGATAGACAGAGGAAATTTTCCGGACAGATCATCCCGGTGACTTCCCCCTGATCATTGACAATGGGTAAATGGTGGATCTGGTTTTGCTCCAAGTAAGCAAACAGGGTAAAGATATCGGTCAGGTCCGACTCTTTGGCGCTAATCACAGACCGAATCATAATCCGAGAGATGGGAAACCCACAGAGGCGATCGTTAATTGAGCAAAGTTCCACGATATCCTGGACTGTAAAAATCCCCACCAATACAGAATATACTTCCTGAAGAGTGGTGTTCTCACAACTAACAACTTTTTCCGGTTTTTCTACAATCAATACATAGCTTGACCTGTTGCTACTCATCAGCAAAATGACATCTTCGACAAGAGTATCTGGCTTGGTCGTCAGGGGTTTGCGGTTGATTGCTTGAAAAATGGAGGGAATAAACATGGGACAGCTTCTGGTGATTGGGATTGGAGAAGGTGAGATCGGGAGTGATGGAACATCATTGACTCAAAATGACAAGGGGGCTTAGTGGTTGGGGGGGGGTAAAACCCCCTTTACTATCTCCAGGATAAATTGTATTTGGGGTAAATGTCTGATCTATTTTCCCTTGCATCGGCCAAAATCTATATAAAATAAGGATTAGGGCTACTTTCAGGGAATCTGAGGGTCATAAATTTCAGCTTACTGATCAGGCTACATCTCCCTTAGAGATTTCCCCCCTACTACTATTGTCAACTTAACCGCCCAGTATTCCCAAATAATCCCTAGTTGGGATCGTTGATGGTCAATGGTATGCTGGGGAATAACTTAAACTCAAGGTTATACACTGCCCACTATCTGCTTATATGGCTATTTTGGATTCTAAAGGTCGCTTATTCGGAAAGGTGAGCATTCTCGACCTCGGCGCTGCGACTGTCATTTTGTTGGTGATTGTCGGAATTTTCTTTTTCCCGGGAACTTCTGGGTCGGTGGCTCAAATTGGGGTCACGACTAAACCCGTGGAAGTTGATGTGATTGCTTTGGGGATGCGCGGACGTAATCCCCAGGATTTTCTCAAGGCGGGAGAAAAGACTAATCTGATTATCCGTAACCAACCCTATGGACAGGTAGACATTAAAGCGGTTGAGTTCCTACCTCGGACTATCCCAGTTACCCAACCTGATGGGAGTTTGAGGGCATTACCTGACCCAACGGCTGATTTTATTTTCAGTAACAATATTTTGCTCACTTTGGAGGGCCAGGGTCAAGTTACTAATACGGGTCCGGTTTTGGGTAATGTCAAAATTCGCATTGGTAATACGGTAGAACTAGAGGGCAATACCTACAATTTTAATGCCAGTGTGGTTGATATTCGGGTTCAGGATTAATGGTGGGTTGATTTCATGCGGATTAAAATTTGTGGCATAACCCGACTAGACCAAGGACAGGCGATCGCCTCTTTGGGGGCGACTGCTTTGGGGTTTATTTGCGTTCCGGCTTCCCCTCGCTATATTAGCCCCGACCAAATTCGGGCGATTACCTCTCACCTACCAGACAGGGTAGACCGGATTGGGGTTTTTGCTAATGCCACTTTTGAGCAAATTTGGGAAACTTTCCATCAGGCTAAATTAACCGGGGTACAACTTCATGGCGATGAATCCCCCTTATTTTGCGATCGCCTACGACAAGAACTTCCCCATGGCGAGTTAATTAAAGCTATCCGGGTTAAAAACCCACAATCTCTCAGCCTAGCTGACAGCTTTATTCCCCATGTAGATGCTTTGCTGCTAGATGCCTATCATGGTCAGCAGTTGGGGGGGACTGGTCTCACCATAGATTGGCAATCTTTGGGTGAGTTCCGCCCCGCCATACCCTGGTTTTTGGCGGGGGGACTTAATCCTGATAACATTATTAATGCTCTCAGTTGCCTACACCCTGACGGTATAGATTTGTCTAGTGGAGTAGAGCGATCGCCTGGAGACAAGGATATGGCTAAAGTTGCTCAACTATTTGAGAACACAAGATTTGCTATAACTCCTGATTAGATTGTATCATTAATCAACAGACAAAAACAACTATACCCCTCCGGGGAATGAGTATCTAATGACTACTGATCAACCCCTTGGTTCTGTGATTCAAGGTTCTTTGACAAAGGGACTGGAAGTGCGACTACACGCCGATGTTTCCGTCGAGGACATGAGAGTTGGTAAGTTTTTGGTAGTCTATGGAATGCGATCGCATTTCTTTTGTTTACTAACTGATGTCTGTCTAGGAACCTCTAGCCCCCGTATTCTTAGCAATCCTCCTCTACCGGAAAATGATTTTCTCCAAGCTGTGTTAGCCGGAAATAGCACCTATGGAACTATTGAACTTAGTCCCATGTTAATGCTGAATCGGGATGTCTGCGATCGCTATGATATTCAACTCAAGGTTAACGGAAATGGTAACGGTGCCGCCTCTTTTCAACCTAACACCAACACCGAAGAGTTTGAACTACTCCCCGTTAAAACTATCCCCACCCACTTCTCTCAGGTCTACGAAGCTAAGGAACGAGATTTTCGGGTGATTTTTGGCTGGGAAGATGACCCCCAACGACGTAATTTTGCGATCGGGGAACCTATTGATATGCCAGTTCCCGTCTGTCTTGACCTCGATCGGTTTGTGGAACGCAGTAACGGTGTTTTTGGGAAATCGGGAACCGGAAAATCTTTTTTAACCCGGTTATTATTATCGGGAATTATCCGTAAACAAGCGGCGGTTAACTTGATTTTTGATATGCACTCTGAATATGGTTGGGAGGCTGTATCGGAAGGTAAACAATTTAATACGGTTAAGGGATTACGACAACTTTTTCCGAATCAAGTAGAAGTCTATACTCTTGACCCAGAGTCTACCCGCCGCCGAGGAATTCGAGACGCTCAAGAGTTGTATTTGAGTTACAATCAGATAGAGGTAGAAGATTTAAACTTAGTTCAACGGGAATTAAATCTCTCGGAAGCTGCTTTAGATAACGCTAATATTCTCTGTAGTGAGTTTGGTCAGGATTGGATTTCCCAACTGTTGGGGATGACTAATGAAGAAATCCAAATATTTTGCGATGAACGCCGGGGTCATAAAGGGTCGATTATGTCCCTACAACGGAAGTTGATGCGTCTGGAAAATTTGAAGTATATGCGGGCTAGTTGTCCGTTTAATTATATCGATCGCATTCTTCAGTCTCTGTCCGCTGGAAAGCACGTTATTGTTGAGTTTGGTTCCCAGTCGGATATGTTATCCTATATGCTGGTTACCAATATGATGACCCGCCGCATTCACCAGTCCTATGTCCGAAAAGCTGAAACATTTTTGGCTTCTAAAAATCCTAGCGATCGCCCTCAACCTCTGGTTATTACCATCGAAGAAGCTCATAGATTTCTCGATCCAGCCGTAGTTAGGTCTACTATTTTTGGCACTATTGCTAGGGAAATGAGAAAGTATTTTGTCACCCTATTAATTGTCGATCAACGTCCGTCAGGAATTGACTCGGAGGTGATGTCTCAAATAGGGACTCGTATCACCGCTTTATTAAACGATGATAAAGATATTGATGCGATTTTTACTGGGGTTTCTGGTGGTCAAAATTTGCGATCGGTTTTGGCAAAACTAGACTCTAAACAACAGGCTTTAGTTTTAGGTCATGCCGTCCCTATGCCTGTGGTAATTCGCACTAGACCATACGATGAGACATTTTACCGCGAAATTGGGGATATAGCTTGGGAAGAAATGCCGGACGAGGTAGTTTTTGAAGCCGCCGCGACCGCTTTAGATGACCTGGGATTTTAGCGACGCTGCGATCGCTTTTGTTGCCAATATCGGAATAAAGGCACACTCACAGTATAAATGGCGATCGCTGCTATCAATCCCATCACAGTCGATCCTAACAATAAAACCGCCGCCAATTCTGCCCCAGTTTCTACAAGTTCACTAAAATCTTTAACTGATTGTAGATTGACATGATCAGTCATTAGCGAAAATTGATGAATTCCTAGCAGCCACATCCCGAATTTCAAGTTAAAAAAGAATAGGGGAACATAGGTGAAGGGATTACTCACCCAAGTTCCCGCCACCGCTAGGAGTTTATGACCTCGTAAAATAACCGCAACAGCCACCCCGATAATTGCTTGAAACCCAAAAAATGGAAAAAAACCAGCAAACACACCCGCCGCCAGACCCCTCGCCAAATATTCTGGTTGTCCTCGCAGACTGATTAACCGCAGATATCCTAACCTTAACCACCGCCACCAATATACCCATCTTCCTTTCTGCGGCGGATATTCAGATAATCGATACACAGATAATTTCTCCTTGCTGCCATTTCTGCCATTTAAATTTTGATTATACAACTTATCCACATTTTTGGGCATGATTTCATGTAATCATTGACAATTGCTGATTTTTCGGTGCATTCCTGAACCTATGAATTATGGCGGGTTCGGGGGTTGCCTCTTGCTAAATTACACCGAATATGCTATAATAGCTGCGAGCAAAAAGCGACATTAATTTAGATTATAAAATATCCCAAATATATGTCAAGTCCCCGTATTCATTCCGATACAATTCAGGAGGTTAAAGACAGAGCAGATATTTATGATATCATCTCGGAAAAAGTGGTGCTTAAACGCCGTGGTAAAGACTTTGTGGGTCTGTGTCCATTCCATGAAGAAAAAAGCCCAAGTTTTACGGTGAGTCCTAGCCGACAGATGTACTACTGCTTTGGTTGTGGTGCGGCGGGAAATGGCATTAAGTTTTTAATGGAGTTGGATAAATCCTCCTTTGCTGATGTAGTTTTAGACCTCGCGCGACGGTATAATGTTCCGGTAAAAACGGAATCGCCTGAACAGCATCAGGAGTTCCAAAAGACCCTTTCCTTGCGGGAAAAACTCTACGAAATTTTAGCGATCGCCACCAGTTTTTATCAACACGCACTCCGCCAACCCCAGGGAGAAGCAGCTTTAGAATATCTGAAATTTTCCCGTCGTCTGGGAGAGGAAACTATCCAGGAATTTCAGCTAGGTTATGCACCAGCGGGGTGGGAAACAATTTATGGTTACTTAGTAGAACAAAAACATTTTCCGGTAGAATTAGTCGAAAAAGCCGGGTTAATTGTTCCCCGAAAAGCCGGGAATGGTTATTATGATCGTTTCCGCGATCGCCTAATTATTCCCATTTATGATATCCAGGGAAGAGTGATTGGTTTTGGGGGTCGAAGTTTAGGAGATGAACAGCCTAAATATCTAAATTCTCCCGAAACCGAATTATTTGATAAAGGCAGAACTTTGTTTTGTTTAGACCGAGCCAAAAAGGCTATATCCCAACAAGATATGGCTGTAGTTGTCGAGGGTTATTTTGATGCGATCGCTCTCCATGCAGCCGGGATTAATTATGTGGTAGCATCCCTAGGAACTGCACTTAGTATTAATCAAATTCGTCTGCTGCTACGCTATACAGAATCCAAGCAAATTATCCTCAATTTTGATGCAGATGCAGCCGGAACTAAAGCCACCGAGAGAGCCATAGGAGAAATTGAAACTCTCGCCTATCGCGGGGAAGTAAACCTGAGAATTTTAAACCTTCCCAATGGCAAAGATGCCGATGAATATCTATATATTCACACCCGCCATGATTATCAGGATTTACTGGAAAAATCACCCTATTTTTTAGAATGGCAAATCCATCAAATTGTCGGCGGTAAAAGCATCGAAAATGTCGCCGAATCACAGAGAATAGCCACAGCCATGGTGGAATTACTCCGCAAAGTCCAAGATTTAAACCAACGGACTGCTTACATTCAATCATGCGCGGAAATTCTCAGCCAGGGTCAATCACGGTTAATTCCCATGTTAGCCGATAGTCTGCGAAAACAGATTAATAAACCCCTAGTACAAAATCAGCAGAATAAAGCCTCTGATTCCAGGAAATCAGATCTTATTATTTCGGCTCAACGTGACCGGACTCTGTTAGAAAAAGCCGAAGGTTTGTTACTGCGAATTTATCTACACTGTCCAGAGTATCGACAGGAAATAATTAAGGCTTTGGAGGCAGAAAATTTAGAATTTAGTTTAACCAATCATCGTTTTTTGTGGATAAAAATTTCGGAAATCGAGTTAAGTTTACAGGAACAGAAACCCAGAGAAGATATTGATTTGATTTCTCAACTACAAAACTTCGACCGGGAACATTCATCGGAAATCTCGGAAGTCTCTCATTTATTCTACTTAAACGAAAAGACGATTAATGATATTGAACGTCCTAGTATTGGGATTCGCGCCGCTACAGCTTCCCTAGAATGGGTGCTATGTGAAAAACGCTATCTTCAATATTTAGACAAGTGGAAAAAAACTGATATTAAACTTAATTTAGAATTAGCCGAATACTATCAGCAGCAACTCTACGCGGAACAAAAACGTATGAAAGAGTTAGAACAACTACGCATGGTTAAGTTTTCCGAGTTGACTTTTTAATGTAGTTTGGGAAAACTGACCTAGCCTGTCCCTAGTTAATTAACAATGGTCTGATCAACCGGATTAATTCTAAGAAAATTCTCATAAACTTATGGCTATCCTGATAGGGATAAAAGCTGATGTATAGGGAAACGTAAACCCCTGTACTAAACTATGTTAGCTAAAACTATCATCCTATCTATTTATGCGATCGCAGGTATTTTGGCCATGACTCCCATGGTATTAGCCAGCGAATTTACAGAGGATCACCTATCAGAAGAGATAGCCGAAGCCGCCTCCAGAGAGGAAGCGGAAGCCGATCGCGTTCAGCAAACCAGACCCCCCAGAGGCTAATCAATTACAAATATTAGGATTAATCGCCGGGTTATTATTATGACGATTTAAATAATTTTGAAGGCGATCGCAAGCCTGATCCAGTAAATAATCAACCTGGTTAAAATTGCTATAATCCAACTCCCAAAATACCATGCGGTTGTCAGCATCAGTAGCCACCAACATTTGGTCATCAGCACTAAAATGCACCGATAAAACCGGTTTAATTCCCACTTCCAGAGTCGTGATTAACTGACCAGAACGATCCCAGAGTTTCACCGTCCCATCCTGACTCGCGGAAGCCAGTATCTCCCCAGTTGAATTAAAACTCAAATCAAACACCACCCGGTTATGTCGTCCTATGGTAGTAGTTGTAATTGGTTTCCAGTCCGAGGTTTCCCACAATTTCACCGACCCATCCCCCGTCCCCACAGCCAGCAGAGTTCCATTAGGACTAAAAGCCACCTTAGAGAAGTGACTACCCTGGGAAAGGTCGCGAATTAAAGAACCGTTAATATCCCAAATTTTAATAGTATTATCACCCACAGAAGCCATGATTTGAGCTTGTTGATTAAAACTAATATCATTAATTCTATCCGTATGTCCAATCAGAGTAGTTTGTAATACTCCATTGATATCCCATAACCGAATGATTTGGTCATCACTAACCGAAGCAATTTTTTGACCATCAGGACTAAAACTCACCGTCCACACTGGGAAATCATGGTTGATAGTCCTTAAAACATCACCTTCTGTATTCCAAATTTTCACCGTTTTATCATTACTAGCAGAAGCAATCAGTTGACTATCAGGACTAAAGCTGATATTATTAACAGTATCCGTATGTTCATCAAACATTAGCCTAATATTTAGGGAATTAGTCTCCCATACTATCGCCATATTATTGCTGGAGACTGAAGCTATTAACTCACTATTCGGACTAAAAACAGCGTTATAAATATCCCTAGGAGATTGCCAGACTCTGGGGAGGTTTTGTAGTCCCCAAAAACGGATAGAACCATCAGCACTGGCGGAAATTAGCGTTTGACTGTCGGGAGCAAAAACCGCATGATTGACAGTATTTCTATGACCCCGGAGAGTAGAAACCAAAATTCCCTCATAGTTCCAAAGTTTGATAGTTGTATCGGTGCTGGCTGTCACAATCAGGCGACCATTTGGACTAAAATTAACGCTATTTACTGATTTTTCATGACCTGTTAAAGTTTGAGATAATGTCCCATCGAGGTTCCACAGTTTCACCGTATTATCATTACTAGCAGAAGCCAAAATTTGAGAATCTGGACTAAATTTAACACTCCAAATGGCTTGGTCATGACCCTGAAAACTGGTGATTAACTCCCCCTGACGATTCCATAATTTAATTACCCCCATTTCATCAGAGGAAACAATCAACTGTTCATCTGGACTAAAACTGACCGACAAAACCTCCGCTTCGTGTCCGGTTAATATGGCTATGGTGTCACCGTCACGGCTCCACAGACGAATAGTTCCATCTTCACTAGCGGAGGCTAACTGCTGACCATCTGGACTAAAACTCAGCCATTGTATATCTCTGGTATGTCCTATTAGGGTATTAATTAAAGTTCCATCAGGTCGCCAGAGTTTGATATTTTCATCTTCCCCCGCTGAAGCTATAATCAATTCTTGACCGGAGGAATTGGGACTAAAAACCACGCGGCGAATTTTGCGTTTATTGGCTAACCAACTTCCTATTAATTCCCGATTTTGGTTCCAGATCCTGATTGTACCATCTTGATCGCCTGATACTATTTGATCACCAGTAGGGTTAAAACTGAGGCTGAGAATACCGCCAAAAGATTCAGATAGGCGATCGCGTTCTCTAAAGATATTATTGACTTCCCACAGAGAACTAGCGGTGCGGCGTTCAATTTCCGTAACGGGTTGGCGTTGCAGAATTCTACCTGCTTCCATAGCAGTTAGGGAGGCTTTCAGTTGATCCGTTTCCCCTTTTAACAAAGCCAAATATTCATAATTAAACCTGGCTAATTTTAGTTGTTTTTCCTGGGTTTTAGTATTGTGCCACAGCATTAATACGGCTATTGATAATAAACTCAACCCTATACATAATCCAATCGTATTAACCAGCCTTTTCCTCAAAACTTGATTGATTTCGGTGATTTCGGCTTCAGCTTCCTGTCTTTTTTGTTTCTCATTTTGCAGCTTATAAACTAATTCACTACTCCGTTGTTCCCGAATAAAAGATACTAGATAATCATGGACAAGCTGATAACGTTCCTCTGGAATTTCTGGGAGTAAACAGACCAACCCGGATAACACGAATATTTTTAAGACTGTATCTAGTTGATCCGTGATTTTTAGGTTATCCGCCAAACTTTGTAAATCTCTATTCAAAGCATACCGAGTTTTTAAGGGTCGGTTGTTATATTCATCTGTGAGTAAATATAAGACTAATTCGGCGATGTCTTTATTTTCCTCGCCACAGTCTGCCACTACTTCCTCTAAATAACTCTCTACTAACCGCCTTTTCGGTCCTTGGAGGCGATATTCTTCCAAGGTGGTGATTTGATTGGTGTAAAGTTGAGAACCGACAATTTGTAGTTCAATGGGTCGGACTTCTCCCGACTCTCCTGCTAATTCTTGCACCAGTTGTTTAATTAATTCCGGTTCCAAGATAAATTGAGTTTTGGCGGTTAAATTTTTGATAACTGAGGCGGCATCTTCCGGGATGAAATTACCCAAATAATAGAGAATATTTTTATCTAAAATATTGTCGTTAACCGCATCAAAGTATTTTAAACGATTTCCTTCTAGTAGGTGGTGTAAATAGTCCTGACGCAGTGCAAAAATAGTCTTGATATAGGGAATATTCAAACATTCCCGTAAAAATTGATAAAATTCTTCTCGCTTTTGGGGTTCCTTGGTGGCTACGAAAAACTCTTCAAATTTATCGAAAATAATAATCATCACTAAATTCCGATAATTCAGAACCTGTAGTTGGTCTAAAATTTCGGTCGGGTTAGTTAAAAATCCTGAGTCTAATTCAGAGTTATCTAATTGAGATAAAGCTCTGGCGATCGCATTACTGAGTCCCCCCACCCAATTAGTATAAGTTTTTTGATAAATCGGGAGAACTCGCCTGGCTTGAATCAATGTATTTTTATGTCTCAGTTGGGGAATGAGTCCCGCTTGCAATAGAGAACTTTTCCCGACTCCTGACTGTCCATAAATTATGGTTAATTTATATCTGTCTTCCCCCAGCCGCTTCATTAATTGGTCAATATCTTGCAATCTTCCCGAGGCGGTCATTTCCGAATTAATTAAAGTCCTATCTTCAGATTGGGGATAACTGGGATTAGTAATTAACTGGCTTTGCTGTAATGCACCCGCACCAATAAAAGGCCGAAAACTAAACTGTTGTTCGATTTCCCGCTGTTGCTGTTTCACTTGATAGGCGGCGAGATATTCACCCTGTCTAAAATAGCTGTAATGTAACTGTTTAAAAATTTTAATATATAGTTCTGGATCATAACAAGGTTTGGTCAAATTCTTGGCTTGTTTAAAAGTAGCGATCGCCTCTTCATGTTCTCCCAAACCCTGTTGAGATCTCCCGAAACACAGCAAATACCATCCCCAATGATAAGAACGTTCCCAATCCAACTTTCGTAAATATTCATAGTTCCGGATCTCCTTCCCCTCCTTAACCTGGGAATTTTGCGATAAATTACTGTTGATAATTTCCAGAGATTTCTGTATAATATACTTAGCGGTTTTAAAGTTACCATTAGCTAATTGTACTTCCGCCAAAAAGTGGTAGGCGCGCGCTGTCCTAAAGGAATGGGACTGATTTTGATGCAAGTCCAAGGCCCAATTAGCCACTTCATCCAACTCTGACCAATTTTCCAAATAGTGTAATATTTCCCCCAAAGCATTAATAAACTTTGCCACCAAATCCGGTCGATCAGCCGATTCAAATTCCTGTAAAGATTGCCGATAATAATCCTTGGCTTTGGCGCAGGCTTCCCACTTTTCCCCCCGGTTCATCATCCCATAGTAACGCCACCAGAAACCCAAATAAAACAGAACATGACCACAGCCTAAGCGGTTGTTAGTCTGCTGCCACAATGTTAAACTCCGTTGGTAATGCTGCAATGCTTCCTGAGTAGTATGATCAGCAATTCGACCCAGTATCAACTCTAAACTAGCTTCTAAATCCTGATCAAGAGTTACTCCCCGCCGTTGGAGGTCCTGTTGTGCGGATTCTAGTTCATTGCGTAGGGGAGAACCGCTTTCTAACTCCAGGGTAGCCTCATCTAAAAAAATAGTTGCGCCACTATCGAGTAACTGTTCTAAAATCTGATTACTGGTCTGTTTCAGGAAGTCAATGAGATGATCAGTTTCAACCTCGAAGTGAATTGTAGTTGCAAAACTATGAAAATCTGGGACTAAGCGAATCATCATCGACACCAATTGATCGCTTACCCACAAAATCAACGGAAACTCAAAATTGCGGAATTCCTCCCGCATTTGATTAGTCGCCTTGAGTACCCCCTGCAAATTATTCACCGACTCCAAGCCAAACACCATCAAAGCTGATGGCATTTCCCCCTGTAGGGTATCAAAAATGGTCGTATAGAGAGTTTTAGCCTTGGGGTCCAAAACTAATTCTTGAATGGGAACAGGACAATCTACCCGCAACTGTTGCACAATAGTTTCCCGAACGGAACGATAATTGCAACAGGCAAGAATCAGCGAAAAATCACCCTGGAGGCGAGTAATACTGCGGATTAGGGTTCTGATCGCGTCTTGGTTAGCCTTTTCCCCATCGTACATTTTCAAATTCCATGATTGCTTGGTCAACCTGGCACAGGTTCTGCATGGCGCGATCGCACATCAAGCTATTTAGCCGGGGAAAAGCGCCAAAACCATCTTAGCCTAGTTTCCCCTAAGCGATCGCATTAAACTCCTCACTTACCAACCGTCGCAGGATCTCAGTTACTTCTGCAGCCATACGAGCATCTAGCCGGACTGATTCCTGATTATAATCTTGAAAATTAGCGATGGGAATAGATCCTCGCAAAGTCATCGAGATGCTTCGTAATCGAGAAGGTTCTCTAGCCTGATACATTTACGCGACATTTATCCGGCTATTGCCTGACAATGCGACGATAGCACTATTACCCGTTAAGGTAACAGAGGCGGTATCCCGCAAAGCTTTTAGAAAGATTCCAAAAGCACCGTTCCAGTCCCTGGGTAGAGTGAACCCGCACTCAGGACATCGGAACACTTTTGAGCCACCTAGCTGGGAATGCAT
>NZ_JARPLU010000076.1:0-22892 GCF_032349615.1 Limnospira sp. PMC 1279.21
AGCCATTTTCGTCCCATCTGCGGAGTGTTCTTTCATGGACTCGAAGGATTTGGGCCGCTTCCTTGGGTTTGACATATCTGGCAATAGGTTTATCCTCAACCCTTCTCGCTTATTATACCATATTGCCCTAAAATATTAACCTAATTTGAGATTAAATCATGCTCTGTGATCAATCCCGGAATATCAATTAATTTTGAATCTGGCTAACATATCCCCAGAGACTATAATCACGACTGAGCCAACCATGAAAGAAAGCCATTTGACTGGGCTTTTCCTGAACCCGCTTATAACGATACAGGATGCGCTCATTAACAATTTGGAGAGCGGTAAACTTATTGTTACCCTGTGCGAGAGCGGCGCGAGTTTCGGCATCAAATACCCCCGTTTGTGGCAACCCCAGGGCTTGTTGTAAAAAAGTAATGGAATTATGAATGCCAAAGTTAACGGCTGTGTCAAACATGACGATCGCTAAAGCCGGGTGCATGGCGGGAGCGCCGCTACCTCTCCAATAGCCATCATAAATTTCCAGCATTTCCGCATCAGACATTTGTAGCACATCCAAGGGAGGTAAACCCCTGCTGGCACGATAGGCATTATACTCAGTTTGGAGAATACCCCTATAGGTGCGGCCGCCAATATCTGCCGGATGGTCACTAAAGCCACCCTCAAAATAGAGAGTAAATCCCAAAGCGGCATCAAAAAGTCGCTGTTCGTAATCGCTTTTACTGCGGGTACGAGCCAAGGTTTCGTGACCAATCAGGGGAATAGAAATAGCCACCAATAACCCCAAACCGCCAGCAATCAGGCGAGACTTGAGATTGATATGCTTCAGCTTACCAGTTGCTTGTTGTACATTCATAGATCTAACGAGTCCTTTGGTCTGGTGAGTTCACTCAACTCTCAACTAAGGATAGCAGCAAAGCTGACCAATCCCTGCCAGCCGTCTCCTACCCAGGCTCAGAGGGGAAATACAGAGAGCCGGAAGTAGATGTTATCGGGTCAATAGTACCATGCCTTGACGGTTCGGAGCATCTACGCGAAACTTAACATATAATGAACCTACTGCTTCAGGCATTGATAACTTTTGTCAAGTTCTCAGGGGTTTTTGTCCAACTGATTACCCCTGATGTCTGAACAGTGCAGTCAGAACCATCTGATTTAGCTGACAGCCTGCCTATATCAGAGATCTTCTCTGGTATCGGTATTGTATTAGACCACTTTGTGCAGTCGATTTAAGCTATGGAAACCCTAGAGTTTATCATCCATCCCGACGGCCGAGTTCAGGAACGAGTCACCGGAATTGTTGGTGCGTCCTGTGCTGAGGTTACGGCGGCGATCGAAGCTGAGTTAGGGGTGGTATTAAATCAGGAGACAACTTCTGAATATTTCGCCCAAGGGAATCACCAGTCTCAGAATGCCACTGCTCAAGTGGGTTTGAGTAACTGGTAAATTCTATCTATACCGTTCAAGCAATTCATTCACAATTTACCAACTATGTCACACTTTAGCCAAATCAAAACCCAAATTCGGAATATCACCTCTTTAAAAGCTGCTTTGACTGATTTAGGTATTGACTGGAAGCCTGGACCCCGCGAGGTTCGAGGTTATCGTGGTCAAACTCTGGCGGCGGAAGTGGTTATCCAACAAGAGAATGGTTATGATATCGGCTTCGCTTGGAATGGTCAGGAATATGAACTGGTGGCAGATTTGCAATTTTGGCAACAAGCTACCCCCGTTGATCATTTCCTGAGAAAAGTTACTCAACGTTATGCTTTCCACACTGTGGTTACCGCGAGTACGGCCCAAGGTTTCCAAGTTTCCGAACAGCACAATAATCAAGATGGATCGATCCGCTTAGTTGTTCAACGCTGGAGTGCTTAATGTCTCAATTGTCTGCATCATCACAACAGTCTCACTCAGAACGTTCGGGGTTAGAACCGGAATTGGGTGGGTTCTTGCGGGATGCACCTGAGCGTTCTGGGTTTGAGCCAGAGTTGGGGGGTACACTGCGCCAAAAAGGGGTTTATGTTGATGAGCCTACTTGTATTGGTTGCAAGCATTGCGCTCATGTGGCTAGAAACACATTCTATATTGAGCCAGACCATGGCCGATCGCGAGTGTTTCGCCAGGATGGAGATTCGGAAGATGTCATTCAAGAGGCGATCGATACTTGTCCGGTTGATTGCATTCACTGGGTTGACTATACGGAACTCAAAGTCCTTGAACAAGAACGTCAAAATCAGGTGATCGCTAGGGTTGGTTTTCCGGCTGAGGCGGCGATCGCACCCCGGAAACGTAAACAGTCCCCAAGGTAAACTACAATCAAACTAGGGGTAATTCCTCTATTATCCCCTAATCCCTAAATTATTACAAGTTCAGCAAAAGTGAGAACATCTTGCTTTTGCTTTTTTGTCGGGGAGTGTCAAATGCTTGGAGAATCAATAGACATTTCCCAGTGGTGGGGGGGTTCCCATTTCCCAAATATCTGGACAAGGGGGGATGGTTGGCGAAAAAAAGGGAATTGGGGAGGAGTGATTTATAGATACTGGGTGGAATGAGACGAACTCGCAGATCAATGGAGCGATCGCGCCATGGGATGGTTTTTACACCATCGATTATATGCTGTTATAATGGGTTATAATCTATTTTAAAATTTGCTACTTATCCCCCCATGTCATTACAAGAAGAAATCGATAAACACAGACGAAATATCAAAACGGACAGCTACTCAATGTCCATCGGTGAGTTAATGAGTCTATATGAGCATAAAGAAATCGAAATTCGCCCGGATTTTCAACGTTATTTTAGGTGGTCAAACTACCAAAAATCATCATTTATAGAATCGATAGTTTTGGGAATACCGATTCCGCCAATTTTTGTCAGTCAAGGAAATGACGGTGTGTGGGAGGTGATTGATGGTTTACAAAGACTTTCAACTATCTATGAATTTGTCGGCATTTTGAGAGACAAACATCAAGATAAAGATACCGATTTCTATATTTTGGATTCTACCATGTACTTGCCTTCATTAAAGGGCAAAAAATGGGATGATCCGGACGACCAGGAAAATTCTCTGACTCCGACACAGCGTTTGTTGATTAAGAGAGCGAAAATTACGGTAAATATTGTTTTGCCAGAAAGTGATAGAATTATCAAATATGAGTTATTTCAGCGACTCAACACAAGGGGGTCGATCGCTACGCCTCAAGAAGTGAGGAATTGCATGGCATTAATGTTGGATAAAAATCTATATAATGTGATGCGATCGCTTGCGGAAAGGGATACCTTCAAAAACTGTATTGCTTTGAGCGATCGCCTCTATGAAGAACAGTATGATATGGAATTAGTATTGCGTTTCATGCTTCTGTTTGACCGGGATGATGAAAATCTTGAAAACATGAAAGGTGATGTCAGTGATTTATTGACTAAGGAAATGCGAGATAAAACCATCGATAATAATTGGAATTTTGGCGATATAGAAACAGCCTTTGATGTGACTTTTAAGATCTTGCATGAAACGATGGGCGATAATAGCTTTAAGCGATATAAACTCGAAGATGATAGATTTCTGGGTGGGTTTTTATTGTCTGCCTATGAAGTAATTGCCCTCGGAATAGGGTATCATTATAAAAATCCCCTTCACAAAGAGCGAGTCTGCGATCGCATCAAGGGCATTTGGTCAAATCCAACCTATGACAAGAATTCCGGTGCTGGAGTTAATGCAACCAGACGTTTACCCCATCTAATTAAATTGGGTCGAGAGGTATTTTCTCCACTATGAAAATGCGAACGACTTGGCAGCGAATGCTTATCTGGACTATGTTCGCCTGCAAAAGCTGAATTATCAAGAACTTTCGAGCAATTTTTTGGCTTTGGCGATGAAGGAAAAACTGAAGAAGTCAAAAGAGACCAATAAACCTTCAGTCTATATCCCTATCTGCGAATTTTTTATTTCGGAGTTAAATCAAAGGTCGGTTTTACCCAAAGATGCGATCTCGACCGCCTCGAATCTATCCTCGGAGATTTTTAAAGAAATCACTGCCATATATACCTCAACCACCCCGAATAACTGCGATCGCTCTCTTTAGCCACATCACTATACCAATCCATTCTACCAATTCCTATCACTTTTGACAACGGATCAGATACTCCCTCAATACCGGACACACCTTAAACAACAGCCGATTTTCTCGAATTTTCGTAACTATATATCGCTGCTGTAAGGACTGTAACCCGTTAATTAAGTCCATTGATGATAACTGTAAACTCCCGGTTAAATCTTCTCTAGTTACAGGTTGATCTAACTGGCTCAACTCTAAGATAAGTTGCTGTTCTATGGGTGAGAGTCGCTCAAATAGCTGCTGAAAACCAAACTGCATTTCTGGGGTGATTATCAAGCTATTCTCGGCTAAAAAATCAGCGACATGACCATCAAAAATGTTGTGGATGATAAAAGCAATCTGTTTCAAATAACCAGGATTTCCCTGATATAATTGGATTAACTTTAACCAATTATCCTCATCCTTCAGCAGTCCTCCTCCCATAGTTCTCAGGATTTCTACATCCTCTAAACCGGATAACTCTAAAGATTTTATCGGATATAATTGCTCATCTAAACACTCCATCTCTCGACATTTCTCTCGACTGATTAATATAACATTACTCTGATGTTCTAAGTCGGCGATCGCCCGGAAAAAGTTTTGATAATCTTGATAGTCTCTTTCGTATTGTCCGACTAATGCGCCTCTCGTAAACAGATTTTGTACATCGTCCAGGATGATTAAACAGTGCTTTTCCGTGAAGAAACCTAATAGTTGTTTAAGGCGATCGCTCACAGTTCCTTTTGGTTCTTTTTCGCTAACTTTCAATAAATCATTAACTAGCGATGTCAACGATTCTGGAAATTTTAAGTCCCTCCAAATTATTACTTCAAATCTATCTAAGTGCTGATCTACAAATCTTTTAACTAGAGTAGTTTTCCCAATACCAGATACTCCTAACACCGAAATTAAACGACTCTTTCCCTTATTTAATAACCAATTTTCCAGCATCTTTAATTCCGTTTCTCGTCTGGAAAAACCAATAATTTCAGGCGCTAAACTTAAATCGATTTTCTGGAATATATCCTCGTGTCGTTGCTCCCTATTTGGGGGTTGACTAGGAGATGAATAAAATTGCAAATTATGACTACTTTCTATGGTATTAATATGAATGAATTGTGATGAGTTAAATTCTCACCGTTCAAAGGTTGAGCGAAAGTTATTTTTTTTGATATCCTCACCTAATGCTTCAGACAATATTTGCCATAATTTATAACCAATATCTCTAACATAACGCTCACTCAAATGAGATAAATCGGCAATTTGATCATAGGTTTTACCTTCCCATACTCCCTTAATCACAGTTTGCTGAGAGTCGTCTAAGTGCTTTTCTGTTTGCTGAAACACTAGATGATCTGCCAATTGTAAAACTTCTGTTACATCCATTGAACTTAAACAGGCTAATCGATTTAGCCATTATACCTTAGTTGATGCCCGTCATTTTACGTCATTTTACGTCATTTTACGTCATTTAGTTAATATTTATTCACAAAACTTACGTCATTATCTGATTTTTAAGTATAGCCAAATACCTAAAGTTTGTGGCATTGTCGTAATTAGACAAAGTGGAGATTTAACAAGTTCAACCCAACCACTTTGGTGAAAAATCATGGCTAATTATCTTTATTACGGTGACAACTTAGAGGTTTTGAGACGCTACATCAAAGATGATTCGGTTGACTTATGTTATATCGATCCGCCTTTTAATTCTAAGCGAAATTATAATCAAATTTATAATAATATTGGTTCGGAAGACAAAGCACAAGCTCAAGCATTTATTGACACCTGGGAATGGGACAATCGTGCTATGCACGGCTTTGAGGAAATCAGCACCAATTATAATGGTTTATTCACTGAGCAAGCTGTTTATTTAATCACTGGGTTAGAGAATGTATTGGGTAAAGGAAGTTTACTAGCTTATTTAGTTAGTATGACTTTAAGAATAACCGAAATTCATCGAGTTTTAAAACCTACCGGGAGCTTTTACCTACACTGCGATCCAACCGCCAGCCATTATTTAAAGTTAGTGTTAGATGCGGTTTTTTGTTCTCAGGGTGGAGAATTTAGAAATGAAATAGTTTGGTGTTATCGTGGTGCTGGTTATCCCAAAAAAGATTTTGGTCGTCGTCATGATTTAATATTTCGTTATTCTAAAGGTAAAGAATTTACATTTAATTTAGATAGTGTCAGAGAAGAATACGCTGAAACTACCAAGAAGAGATTTAGTCACTATATTGGGAATAAAAGAGGTAAAAAAGATTTTGGTCAACAATCTTTAAATCCATTAGGTAAACAACCTGATGATTGGTGGGAAATACAACCTATAGCACCATCAGCAAGAGAGCGTTTAGGTTATCCCACACAAAAACCAGAAGCATTATTAGAAAGAATAATCCAAGCCAGTTCTAATGAGGGTGATATAGTATTAGATGCTTATTGTGGCTGTGGTACAACAGTTGCAGTGTGCGAAAAATTTAACCGAAAATGGATAGGAATTGATATTACCTATCAAAGTATTAGCTTAATCTTAAAAAGATTAGAAGATAGCTTTGGTAAGGGAGTATTAGAGACCATCAAACGGCATGGTATACCCAAAGACATGGAAAGCGCCATAGAATTAGCCAACAAAGCGGACGATCGCACTAGGAAAGAATTTGAAAAATGGGCGGTTTTAACATATACAAATAACCGAGCATTAATTAACCACAAAAAAGGCGCAGACCAAGGAGTTGATGGAGTCGTTTTATTTCAAGGCGATCAACAGACACCGGAAAAAATGATTTTCCAAGTCAAATCAGGAAAAGTCAAATCAGGAGACATTCGGGACTTAATCGGAACCATGACCCTACAAAATGCTAGTCTTGCGATTTTTATCACCCTCCAAGAACCTACTAAAGAAATGCTAACAACCGCAAAATCTGCGGGATTTTATCGCAGCCAATACATAACTGATAGTTGTGATAAGATTCAGATTGTTACCGTTAAGGATATTGTGGAGAAGCGACAGAGATTAAATATTCGGCTCAGTTATGAAGTGCTGAAAAGTGCCGAAAAACAGAAACTGGTTAACTTTAAGCAAGGGGAGTTCGACCTTTGAGCATTCTTCAAAATCTCATAACCTTATGAAAATAGCGATCGCCTCCCCAAAATTAACCCCAGAATTAAGCTAACCCGAAGCGATCGCATGATCAGGGAATTGTCATCAACCCTGTTCAGACACAGCCTTTAATAACATATCCCCCATTTCCCGACAGCCTACCGCCTTCATACCCTCAGACATAATATCCCCCGTGCGGTATCCCCAATCCAGAACCTTTAACACCGCTTTCTCAAGGCGATCGCTCGCTGCCGGTTCATCCAAACCATAACGCAACATCATAGCAGCACTCAATACCTGAGCCAACGGGTTCGCCTTATCCTGTCCGGCGATATCTGGAGCCGAACCGTGTACAGGCTCAAACACCCCAGGACCAGAAGCACCCAAACTCGCCGAAGGTAGCATCCCAATACTTCCCGTTAGCATAGCCGCCGCGTCTGAGAGGATATCCCCAAACAAATTACCAGTCACAATAGTATCAAACTGTTTCGGCCAGCGCACCAATTGCATAGCCGCATTATCCACATATAAATGAGACAATTCCACCTCTGGATAGTCCGCCGCCAGAGCCATAATGCGATCGCGCCATAACTGAGAAACATCCAGAACATTAGCCTTATCCACCGAACACAGGCGACCCTGGCGTTTTTTCGCCGTTTCAAACCCCACCCGTCCAATCCGGTCTATTTCCGATTCTCCATAGGCCATCGTATTGACCCCTCGTTTTTCCCCCGTCTCCGTCTCAAAAATACCCTTGGGTTGACCGAAATAAATACCCCCCGTCAACTCTCGCACCACCATAATATCTACCCCTTCCACAACTTCCCGCTTCAGAGATGACGCATCAAGCAAGTGAGGCAAAATAGTAGCCGGACGCAGGTTAGCAAATAGCCCCAAACCTGCTCTCAGTGCCAAAAGTCCCGTTTCTGGGCGCTGGTGACGCGGTAAATTGTCCCACTTGTAGCCACCGATCGCCGCCAGCAACACCGCATCACTATCGCGACAAGCCTGTAATGATTCCTCTGGTAGCGGTTCCCCTGTAGCATCAATAGCCACTCCCCCCATGAGAGCTTCTTTAAATTCAAAATTTAGGTCTAATTGTTTACCAACAGCCTTGAGGACATCCACCGCCACCGCCATAATTTCGGGGCCGATGCCATCACCTGACAGAAGGGTAATGCGGTAGTTTTGGGTCATTTTGATATCGTTTCATATATTGCAGTGCAACCTTATATCATAACAGGAAAATAGATAATTTCCTCTGATACTGTCAATAAAGGGGTATCATAAATTTAAGGCGTATTTGGTTCGGGTTATGGAATATTCTAAAATTCTGGTGGCCATTGATAGGTCATCCCAAAGTAGGCTCGTGTTCCAAAAAGCATTTCACCTCGCTAAAGTAGAACAGGCGGAACTGAAGATTTTTCATTGTGTGGGACTGTCTCCCCTGGCTTTTGGTTCGGCTGGGGATATTTATGGACAGGGGTTGGGACGGGCGGCGCAGGTGCAACAAGAACTTATGGCTAAGGAAGTTGAGGAGGTCAAAAGTTGGCTACAAACTTTTTTAGATGAGTGTGAACAGCAGGGGATTAGGGCTACATCTGAGTATAAAATTGGTGAGGCAGGTTATTGGATTAGAGAAGTGTCTTTATCCTGGAATCCTGATTTAGTCGTCATGGGAAGAAGGGGACGTTCCGAACTGGCTGAACTGTTTCTTGGTAGTGTTAGTAATCATGTGATCCATCATCTCAGGTGTTCCGTTTTGATAGTTCAAAACCCTTAATAAAAAAATAGGCATTTGAGGGGCGATCGCCTTTTTAATGATTAGGATATCTCCCCTTCATCAATTCTCCTATTACTGCCCCCAGGGGTAAAAAAAAACTTATAATTATACAATAAATTCTCAGGTAATCCCCAAGTGGTCGCCTAAATGCTAAAATTGAGCCACTGAATCTTACACATAACAAACACGCTTTCAATGACTTCATTACAGCAACCTCACTCGCATCAGAAAGCCAAAGCCCTTAAACCCGGAAGCCGTCGCCCCGCTAAAGCCCTCTGTAGCGAATGCGGTCTCTGCGATACCTACTATATCCACTATGTCAAGGAAGCCTGTGCTTTTCTTAACGAACAGATCGCTAACCTCGAAGAACAAGCCCACGGCAGATCCCGTAATTTAGACAACTCAGATGACCTGTATTTTGGGGTTCATCAGGATATGATGGCCGCCCGCAAAAAAGAACCTATACCAGGCGCACAGTGGACAGGCATTGTCAGCACGATCGCCTGTGAGATGCTTAACCAAGGTATAGTCGAAGGGGTGGTTTGTGTCCAAAATACCAAAGAGGATCGCTTTGGACCTATGCCGATCCTCGCCCGCACCCCGGAGGAAGTTCTCGCCGCCAGGGTTAACAAGCCTACCCTCTCCCCTAACTTATCAGTTTTGGAAGAAGTAGAGCGATCGGGTATGAAAAAATTACTCGTTATCGGTGTAGGATGTCAGATTCAAGCCCTTCGTGCCGTTGAGAAACAAATGGGCTTAGAAAAACTCTATGTTCTCGGTACTCCCTGCGTTGACAATGTTACCCGCGCCGGTCTACAAAAGTTTTTGGAAACTACTAGCCGATCGCCCGAAACCGTTGTCCATTATGAATTTATGCAGGATTTCCGCGTCCACTTTAAGCACGAAGATGGTTCCACCGAAACCGTCCCATTTTTTGGCTTGAAAACTAACCAACTTAAAGATATTTTTGCCCCCTCCTGTCTCAGTTGTTTTGATTATGTGAACTCACTTGCTGATTTAGTGGTAGGATATATGGGGGCTCCTTTTGGCTGGCAATGGATCGTCGTTCGTAACGATCGCGGACAGGAAATGCTCGATCTGATTCAAGACCAACTGGACACTCAGCCCGTATCTTCCCAGGGCGATCGTCGCGCCGCCGTTCAACAGAGCATCCCCGCCTACGATAAAGCCGTCACCATACCCATGTGGGCAGCTAAAATGATGGGGGTAGTTATTGAACGCATTGGACCCAAAGGCTTAGAATATGCCCGCTTTTCCATCGACTCTCACTACACCCGCAACTATCTCTATGTCAAACGCAATTACCCAGAGAAACTAGAGAATCACGTCCCCGATTTTGCTAAACGGATTGTAGCACAGTACAAACTACCAGAATAAAAAAAAGACCCCCGTAAGGGCTGACTGGGGCAGGGTAAAATTAGCAGTCAAAAAACTGGCTAATTTTGTCAAAATCCCTGTCTCAGTTCTCGAAACATATCATTTGTCAGGAGGAAACCACCCCAATCTCTGTTATGCCAGTCGGTAAGCCAATACTGGAACAATTAAGACCAGCAAAACTGACCAAGGTGCATAAACCAGACTGATCAATAAACAGACAAATGCAGTCCCCCTCGCTCCAACTTTAACAACCTCCTCAGAAGTGTGAAAACTCAAGTAAATCGCCAAGCAAGCGACGGAAAAAGCCACCAAAGAAGGTACAAACATTGTACTGACTCCCTTCAACCAACTGTCAAAATGTGGCGCGTTCCTTCGGGCATGGGTCCCTACTTCCGTCTTCCTCAGAACGTTAACCAATAACTGGACAAACGGCCAGTTGAGTTAACGGGTGGGGGAGATGAACGATTTGCATATTTTATCAATTATAACACAATTTATTATATGTCAATAACCTTCCTTGAAATTGGGGTTAAGATTTCCTGACGGTTCCCTGTCCCCGGCTCAGAAAAATTGAGGGGCGGGTGCGCGCTGTATTGTCTAATATACAGCCACAGCAACCCGCCCGCTGAACCCTAGCGCCAAGGTAGTTTTAGGTAGGTTTAGCGTTTAACCAACTTTTTACTCACCTTACGCAGACGCACGGACTCAGGAGTAACCTCCACCAACTCATCAGGGCCGATATATTCTAAGGCACGTTCTAAACTCATATCCATGGGAGTCTGTAATTGTACCAATTCATCCCCAGTAGCAGAACGGTGGTTAGTCAACTGCTTAGTTTTGCAGACATTTAACTCCAGGTCTTGGGGTCGGTTGTGTTCCCCAACAATCATGCCTTTATAAACCTTAGTTCCCGGGGTAATGAAAAACACACCCCTATCCTCAGCATTTTTCAGGGCGTAGAAAGTGCTAACCCCCTCTTCAAAAGAAATTAACACCCCATTGCGTCGCGCTTCAATATCTCCACTCATGGGACGATATTCTAGGAAACTGTGGTTCATAATCCCTTCACCACGGGTCATCCGCATAAATTCCCCCCGGAAACCTACTAAACCACGGGCGGGAACTACAAATTCCAATTGGCCACGACCATTACCCCCCATACGCATATCCTGCATTTCGGCGCGGCGCTGACCCAAGCGTTCCATACAACTCCCTACAGCCTCTTCTGGAACATCTAAAACCAGATATTCAAAGGGTTCGCAGGGTTGACCGCTAACTTCTCGGTAAATTACCTGGGGTTGGGATACTTGGAACTCGTAACCCTCCCGACGCATATTTTCAATTAAAATACCTAGATGCAGTTCCCCACGACCGGAAACCATGAATTTATCAGGGGAGTCGGTTTCTTCAACCCGTAGGGCAACGTTGGTTTCTAATTCTCGCATTAAGCGATCGCGTAATTGTCGAGAAGTGACATAAGTACCTTCTTGACCAGCAAACGGGGAATCATTCACCGAGAAAGCCATTTGCAAAGTCGGTTCATCCACCCGGATTAAAGGTAAAGCCTGGGGTTCATTAGGGCAGGTGATGGTTTCCCCAATATTAGCATCACTGAAACCAGCCACAGCTACCAGATTTCCGGCGCTAGAGGATTCTAAATCAATCCGGCTCAGGCCTTCAAATCCCATTAACTTGGTGATTTTGCTACGAACTACCTCGCCATTTTCTTTCGCTAAAGCAGCCTGTTGTCCGGCTCTAATCACTCCATTATGGATTTTACCAATAACGATACGGCCTACATATTCGGAATAGTCTAGGGTGGTAACTTGCAGTTGTAGGGGTTTTTCTGGGTCGCCTACAGGTGGTGGTACATGGTCGATAATGTAGTCAAATAGGGGTTTCATGTCTACCCCTTCTTCTTCCAAGTCCTGTTTGGCGTATCCTGCTAAACCTGATGCAAACAGATAGGGGAACTCGCACTGGTCATCATCTGCCCCCAGTTCCAAGAATAAATCTAGGACTTTATCAACTGCGCCATAGGGTTCGGCACGAGGGCGATCGATTTTGTTAATCACCACAATGGGGCGGAGTCCCTTTTCTAGCGCCTTTTTCAGGACAAAGCGCGTTTGAGGCATCGGGCCTTCGTTAGCATCGACAATCAGTATACAGCCATCAACCATACCTAGCACCCGTTCCACTTCTCCGCCAAAGTCGGCGTGACCGGGGGTATCGACAATATTAATTAGTGTTTCTCCGTAGCGAACGGCGGTATTTTTAGAGAGAATGGTGATTCCCCGTTCCCGTTCAATATCATTGGAGTCCATAATACAGTCCGGGACATCTTCCCCTTCCCGGAAAATACCGGACTGTTTGAGAAGAGCATCTACTAATGTGGTTTTGCCGTGATCGACGTGAGCGATAATAGCAACGTTGCGAATGGGAAGAGACATACTTGATCAGTTGGGATAACAGAGATTATCTGGAAATGCAAAAATTTCACATCTCTTAATAATTTTAACCTATCTGGCCGAAACTCACAAAAAAACCTTTCGTCTCACCCCCTCCCCAGAAGCCGGGTTTATTCATGTTCTCGCCCCCACCTACCCCCGCAGGAACTACCCTAACCCAAAAGCTGAGTTTATTTATCTTCTCGCCCCCACCTACCCCCGGAAGAACTACCCCAACCCAGAAGCCGGGTTTATTTATCTTCTCGCCGCTAGTCGAGGAACTAGCGGAACGCCGCCCCTACATGAGATCGCCCTCTCCCAGAGGTAGACAGAGAGGGGGTGTCAAATTCTCTATTCCCTATTAATTAACTCATCTCTAACATCCGCTGAATAGGTCGCCAAGCAGCCTCTATGGTAGATTTAGGTAAGGTGATTTCTGGCTGTCTATTTTTCATAGATAAATAGAGTTTTTCGAGGGTATTTAGCCTCATGTGGGGACACTCATTGCAGGCGCAACTGTTTAGGGGGGGCGCGGCAATAAACAGTTTGTCGGGAGCCTCTTTTTTCATCTGGTGAATAATTCCGGGTTCTGTAACCACAATAAAGGTAGAATTAGCACTTTCTTTGGCATACTTTAATAAAGCAGTGGTAGAGCCTATATAATTGGCATGACGTAAAACTGGGGGTTCACATTCGGGGTGAGCAATAATTTCCGCGCCGGGATATTCAATCCGTAGTTGCACAATTTTCTTTTCGGAGAAATTCTCATGCACCATGCAAGCCCCCTCCCATAATAGCATTTCTCGTTGAGTTTCCGCCATGACATAGCGCCCTAAGTTGCGATCGGGTGCAAAAATAATTGGCTGATCTGCGGGAATTTGGCTAACTATTTTGACGGCATTAGCACTGGTGCAGATGATATCACTCATCGCCTTAATGTCGGCAGTGCAATTAATATAAGATACCACTAAATGGTCAGGATGGGCAGCTTTGAAGGCAGCGAAAGCATCGGGAGGACAACTATCAGCTAGAGAACATCCTGCATTAAGATCGGGGAGTAAAACCTGTTTTTCTGGATTGAGAATTTTAGCGGTTTCTGCCATGAAGTGAACCCCCGCAAAGACAATAACATCTGCATGGGTTTCGGCAGCTTGGCGCGACAGTCCTAGGGAGTCGCCAATATAATCAGCGATGTCCTGAATATCGGGGTCTTGGTAATAGTGGGCCAGCACGATCGCATTAAGGTCCTTCTTTAAAGTGGCGATCGCCTCAAACAAGTCCTCTGGCTTCTCATATTCAGTCGGTTGTCGGTCTAAAGTCGCTGCAAACATCAGTTGACCTCTGGTTTGTGATTCTCTAATTCCTAATTATAGTTGAATTCACCAAAAAGAGTAAAGCCAGAAATCTCAACCTGGGGTCGCAACAACTTATCCTAGAAAAAAACGTACTATCAGATACAATGAGCCCATCACCGGAATTAACTATCAAAATTGCCCTCATTGGAGATATCCACGACCAATGGGAACCAGAAGATGAGATAGCCTTAAAACAGTTGGGGGTAGACTTAGCCCTATTTGTAGGTGATTTTGGTAATGAAGCCCTAGAGGTGGTCAAGGCGATCGCTAACTTAGATTTACCCAAGGCGGTAGTGTTTGGAAACCATGATGCTTGGTATAGCATGACCGAATGGGGTCGCCAAAAGTGTCCTTACGATCGCACCATGGAAGACCGGGTGCAAACCCAAATTGATATGCTGGGACCCGCCCACGTGGGCTATGGAAAACGAGATTTTCCTGAGTTAGGATTAACGGTTGTGGGTACTCGACCCTTTAGTTGGGGGGGGCCACAATGGACAAATCAAGAATTTTATCAAACCCGCTTTGGTGTCAACAGCAACCAAGAATCAAGCGATCGCATTTTAGCCCAAGTTAAAAACGCCGCATTTGACCAGATTATTTTTTTGGGACATAACGGCCCATTTGGTTTAGGAGATACCCCAGAATCACCCTGTGGTAAAGACTGGAAACCTATTGGCGGCGACTATGGCGACCCAGACTTTGCCGAAGCTATTACCCAAACCCGCAATTATGGAAAAACTATCCCCCTAGTCGGTTTTGGTCATATGCACCACACCCTCCGCCATACTAAAGCCTATCTGCGGAAATCCCTAGCTGTCGATGAACATCAGACTATATATCTTAATGCTGCCAGCGTCCCACGCATTCAAGGCACAGGACCTGATAAATATAGACATTTTGCGATCGCTATACTTAAACAGGGTCAAATTCGGGAAGCCTCCCATATTTGGGTCAACTCACTCGGTCAGATCATCCAACAACAACATCTATACCCATAGACCACAAAAATGGACCGCCTCCCTTTCTCACAGACCCACACCTACTTAGGGCGCGTTGTCCAGAGAAATGGCGGCGGTCATAATTCTTAGCCTGATTCCTAGCCTTGAATACTTACATTTTAGCCATCAACGGATTCTCTACTCCAACCTAGTCATAGACTCCGGTATTGAGGCGGAAATCTCCTTCCTGTAGAATCGGCTCTACCGGAGTGATGGTAAACTCACCGATATAGCGTTCTATAATCTCTTTCTGGGCATCGGTTAACCCCGGAATTTCTAATACTTCCTCCACTGAATCATAGGGCGCTGCGTCAATGATAATTTTGGCCAAGGTGGGAAACATTCCCGGATATTGACGGAATTCTCGGATTGAGCTATTATTCAAATCCAATTTTTTCCCAAATTCAGTACCCAACTTGGCATCAGCCTTGTTTCTACGGTTAACTTCCGCCAAAACAGGTGCTTGCAGACTCCGTAATTGAACAAAACTCAAATCCGCTGCCCATGCAGGCTGAGGGACACTCCATCCTAGCAAACCTACCAACAAGCCTACTAAGGCTAATACCTGACCCAATCGTTTCATTAAAATTCTTCTCCCATTTGTTCTAAACTACATAGACAGAATCCACAAAATCTGTATTACGAATCCTGCAATATTGTTGAATATACCCCAACACCGGACCTTTAAAGGAAAATAATTCGGAATTGTCGATCATGGATCGTTTCACCCCAGACCCTCTCAATGATCAATTCCTACATCATTTTATTTTCCTCAACCCGCCCCCATTAGGCAATAGCCAATCACCGGGAATTGTTCATTGTTAATTGTCCTCGGAATTATGTTAAGTTTTGTAACAAGCCCCTCGTCACAAGTAGGGGGTAGGGGTTGCTTTCTGAGTTCGTTTCTGCTACTATATTAAAAAATGGGAATATAGACAAAATTTTATGGTTTGCAAATACTACCATTATTTAAAAGTATGTCAATATACTATCACGATTTGGGGCGACCTGTCAACCCTTCCCATAAATAAAGTTCAGCGACGAGCATAATAATCTAAAGCATAATCCCTAAAACGTTCCAAATCCTTAGCAATAGTAGACTCAACGACACCCCCAAGAAAGAGATTATCCATAATTTTCCCTAACAGACCGGGAATGGCATAAGAGACTGAGAGGCGGACAATACTACTACCATGGCGATCGTAAAAACGGATAGCGCCTCGGTTAGGCAACCCATCGACTGATTCCCATTGAATAATCTGATGTGGAATCTCTTTAAGAATGCGAGAAAGCCAGCTAAATTCAAAGTTACCACTAGCTAATTTCCACTTAGAAAGTTCCGGGTTGTCGTCTAAGATTTTGACGGACTCGATCCACTTCATCCACCGTGGCATTTGTTCTAAATCTGACCATAAATCCCACGCGATATCAATGGGAACATTAACTTCAATTTGCACGCTATGTTCTAACCAATCAGCCATTTTAGTTACTTAATTATTAAGGTGTGAGGTAGTTGATATTTAGGCACAGTCCCCGCCCTACTTATAGCAAGCCAGACAGGGACAAGATTTTATGGCTGTACGCCCGGCTTGCTCATTTGGAGAAAGTTAGCAGCATTTTCCAGGATCACACTGGCAGCCTGTCGCCCAGAGAGGGTAGCACCTTCCATGCTATCAATATAATCCTGTTGTGTGTAACTTCCAGCCAAGAAAAAGTTAGCAATGGGAGTTTTTTGGGGGGGACGGTAGGGGTCCATTCCGGGGGCTTCCCGATAGAGGGACTGGGCTAGTTTAACTACACTATACCAAGTCATATTTAACTCTCGGGAAGATGGGAAAAGTTGGTGAACTTGCTGGAGAACATGATTGGCGATCGCCTCATTATTTTGTTTAATAAAAGGGTCGCCAGGAGTCAAAACCAACTGTAGCAGAGAACCCTGTCCGGGACGGTAATAGTCCCCCGGACTGGTTAAAGCCAAATCAGCAAAACAGGAGAAATCGGCATCAGCAGTATACAGCAAGTTATCTATACCTGCGGCTTTTTCTAACTGTTGGCGTGCGAGTGAGTCTTGAAGTTCTGTTACCCAACCATCAAAGCGCAATTGCACTGTGGCTACGGGAACAGTATCTAACTTGTAAATATTGTCAAATTCCGGCCATTTTCGCCAAGCCTCTGGGAGCATTTTTTGAGCCCCAGGAACATCACAGGCGCAAACATAAGCATCTGCAATAATGGTTTCTTCGGTTTCCCCTTGGGCTACCACCAAGCCAGTGACATGGGTTTGGCCGTCAATTTCGGTAAACTGAATTTCTCTAACCCGTCGTCGCAGATGAATTTTAGCGCCCCGTTGTTGGAGATAGTTAACAATAGGTTTATGGAGATATTCCGCCGGAGACCCTTCCAACATTCGCAAGATGGAGGCTTCTGTTTTGGCGGCGAAAAACTGAAAAATCGTCAGCATACAGCGCGCGGAGATATTTTCAGTATCGATAAAACCTAAAGCATAGGCGATGGGGTTCCACATTCGTTTGAGGCTACCTTCAGACCCTCCCTGGCGGCGAAACCAGTCCGCAAAACTGACTTGATCTAGGTCTCGAATGTTTCTCATGGCTCCCTCGAAGTCTACCAAACCCCGGACAATGGGGCTAGTTCCCAGGGCGATCGCATTTTGCAATTTATCCTGAACGGAAAGCTGAGAAGTTGTGAAAAAGGCCTTGAGTCCGTTGAAGGGTGCGCCAGTGATGAACCGGAAATCTAAACTTCCGATCACGCCATCGCGGTTGACAAAGCAGTGAATATGGTCTTTTAATCGCAGATTCTCAAAGGCTCCCACCTTTTTCATTAAATCAAATAGTTGGTAGTAGCAGCCAAAAAAGACGTGCAGACCCATTTCGACATGATTACCTTCTGGGTCTACCCAGCTACCTACTTTACCACCCACAAAGGGGCGAGACTCAAATAGTTCTACTTCATGTCCGGCATCAACCAGATCAACAGCCGTGGCCATGCCAGCTAATCCAGCTCCAGCGATCGCAACCCGCATCCTACATTATCCTTAACAGTTCCTTTACGAATTTTAACAATAAAGTGATCCTACTGATCGATTTTTCGTTCAATTTTCCAGTTATGGGACTTGCAGATTGATTCTAGCATCTCCACAAAGCTGTCAATCCTAGCTTTACCCGCACCATAACCTAGATTTAAAAACCCGACATCTCCACCAGCAGTGATGACATCGATTTCACAATAGTCAAATTCGGCATAGTTTAAAATTATCGTGGTTGACAAATTGGCAGAAATTCGCGCCGACAAAGACTCCTCGACTAAGATATTGACATTACCAATAGTGCGGACAATGACATCGGGGAAGTAGTCGCAGAGTTCATGGACTAGCTGATCTAAATAAGAACCCCGTAGGATAACCGTTTGAATATTCATAGGTGATTGGCTTGTAAATCTTATTACTGATAGGAGTTGAGGGCGGATAATTGCCCGGCTGTCCTCAAAGTCTCAGCTTTGTGGACCTAACCCTATCTCTGTTATTATCCTGCCATCTGGGAGAAAATGATTCAGTTTTCCAAAAAACTTAATAAGTGACCACAGAACCCCAGCCTTAACCATTTACGCCGTGATGGTGAACCAATTGTATAACTGAAAAGTTTTATGTGATTGACAATACACTGAATGGCTATGGTTGTGGTATAATGCGATCGCATTTTTAGTCAATTGTCACAACTCGCCACTGGGTTCAGATGATCACTTTTGAGAAGTTTTATCACTATGGTACTCAGTCTATGAGTTGAGACTATTCTGATTATCCACTGTCTGGGGGCGATCTAAGTTTATCGCCATCAAATAAATTGCCGAAATATATCAAATAAGTTATAGTGGTTGTTGCTATACTATGATCTACGGTAAGATTGATTGAGAACATGGCAGGGCTAATTTACCAACCAGCCCCTAAACTTCCGCCCACCAGATAAATGGTCGCTGTCTGAACCCACATTTAATCAACATCAAGGTGCTTATGAAAACCATTCTATTTTTGTCTACAGGAAATGACTACCTAAGTCGATTTTCTGAATATTTGTTTAATTATTTGGCGGAAACCAGGGGCTTGAGTTGGCGTGCTTATTCTGGTTTATTACCAGTAGATAATAGCCATTATTCTAGTAATTATTCAATGGGGGCGATCGCCTTAGAGGTGATTAACGAATTGGAGAAACGGGGTATTTCCTTAGATTATTCTGTGCGGACTATCAGACCCGTATCTCAAATAAACTTTAAAAATGCTAATAAAACGATTGCTATTGATGAATCAATCTATCGTCCATTAATGGTTAAACGATATCCTTCCTGGGTGAATACGGTCGAGTATTGGAATTTATCCGATCTCAAACCAGCCAGCCGAGAGTGGTCTTTACAACAGCTAGAAAAGCGGATTAACCAACTCATTAACCAGTTAGCACCCAGTCAGGGAAATTTAGCCTCTGTGTGGGCGGGATATGATGACTAATGGCTTGGCTTATAATTCTCGGCGGGAAAAAATAGCGATCGCCAAGGCTAATAGTAGGACAGTGTAGATTATACCATATCCAGCATTAGCCACGAGAATAGGAACATCAGGGATATCGGCATAAACGGCATCATTTTTGAGATTAAGACGGGCTAAATCCGGTAAAATGACATACATAGCCGTAGTGACATTTTCAATGGTGTTACTATCGCTAATTTGACCTAATTCGAGTAAGTCTCGACTCAAACTCCCCATTACATAAACCGCAAAAGTTAGGAGTGTAGCCAAGAGAGAACTGGTCAACACCCCTAACAAAATTCCGGCGGCTCCAATTAGCCCAAACTTAATCCAAATAAACAGATTAGAAATGGCGATACTTTTTCCTGGGTAGGGAATTTGGTTAAGACTTAAAACCCCCATATATATGACTGTCATTACCACCAATAAAACTGCTAAGACCGCCCACAAACCCAAATGTTTACCAATAATCAATTCTGGGCGACTAACTGGCTTGGAAATCAGTAAGTAAACGGTGCGTTTTTCAATTTCTTGGTTAATTAAGTTGGTACTGACAAAAACTGCGACAATTAAGCTAAGAATGCTGATAGCAGCTAAACCGAGATCTAAGACAATTTTATCTTCTAAACTAGCAGCGACCTGCGGCATTAGTTCAACTGCTGCTACCATCAACAGCGCAAAGATACCCAAAATATAGAGAACCCTAGCGCGCATGACTTCCCAAAACACATTTTTGGCGATCGCCATTATCCTTCCCAACATGATGTTTGACCCTCCTATAACCACGATGGTTATCACTTGACTAGGATTCTTTCATATTAGCGTAATCTGATGTTGACTACTCCAAAAAGGCGATCGCCTCCTCAGTATATATAGGACATTCACCGGGACTGATACAATCAACAAATAACTCCATTTTTGACATAAAGACTGACCCAAAAATGGTAGCAAAAGAAACATCGGCGGCATCTCTTCCCGTCCCAATGCGGATCAACCCAGTCCGGGGAACTAAACGAGTCGCATCAAACAAATACCAGCGATCGCCTAAATAAGCCTCAAAATAGGCATGAAAATCGGGGGGTTGCAAATCATAAGCATAGCCAGTCACAAACCGCGCGGGAATATTCAAAGACCGACAGAAAGCAATACCTAAATGGGCAAAATCTCGACAAACTCCCGCCCTTTCGGTGGCGGTATCAAAAGCGGAGGTATGGGCGTTGGTACTCCCTGATAAATAAGTGACATTTTCATAAATCCAATTACAGATAGCTGTCACTCGCGAATAGTCAGGAACTAAATCACCAAACTCGGTCTGGGCGAACCGCATCAAGCGATCGGACTCACAATAGCGACTAGGATATAAATAAGGTAACACATCCAAAGGCAGTTTCGCTGGGGGAACTTCTGGAATATCGTGAGGGTGTTCTTCAAAGGGTTTAAATTCAACTGTGGCTTGATAAGATACTTCCAAATTTCCGGGAGGTGAATTAACCCGAATGTATCGGTTTTCTAGTTCGGGTGAAATGTATTCATCTATATTAACATCAGGTGCAATGTGTAGGTCTTCTTGGAGGATATGTTGAAATCGGTTATTGCAAACTGCAATATTGAAAATTAAGGTGCTGTCGCTATAAATCTCATAATTTAGCTGACAGCCTAAATTAAATTTCATAGATAATCAATCTCCCTGATTGGTAAGTGGTTGTAACGTTAGTTTATAGCGATAAAGGGCGACGGGATTTCCGGCGGCTTTAAAGTAATTAGGATCTTGTGGGGATAGGTAAATCGCTGTCATCTGATTACCTACTATCCCTTGTTCCTCCTGTCGATAAGCTGTGGTTGTTTCTACCTCATTCAGATATAGGGTTGATTCTCCCTCAAATATCTGCTGGGCGATTTCTGAGGCGATAAATTCTCCTGGTGATGGTGTTTCTGTTCCGTGACTGGTTACCACAGATATCAAGCTACGATCGCCAGGAAATTTAGTAATTTGGCGGTTGGGATTATTGGGGTCAACCTGTACGGATATCACCCCCCGATCGCCTAATATAGCCTTAGCAATATTTAACCCATTACCAGAGCGATCGGCTACTATCTCAGGATAGAGTTTTTCCTCTAACTTCAACCGGGGAACCGGAGATAACACGGAGGATATAGGCGCAGATTTCATCTGCTCTATAAAACTTAAACAAAACCCGACATAGCCGGATCTTGATGTTTATTTCTTGCTTCGTCCGGGACTGTCGGCAGCACCCCGTCCACAAGTGTAATCGTCTGAACCAGGCGATTTTTCTAAATTTCTACTGGCGTTCAAATCTCTATCAATCTTCAGCCCACAGTTCTGACATTCAAAAGTCCGACGGACTAGGGGCATTTTTTGACGATGGCCACAGTTAGAACAAAGTTGACTGGATGGATAAAATCTATCGGCAATAATCAACTTTGAACCATAACGTTCTGCCTTGTAACCTAGTTGACGACGGAACTCATAAAATGAGGCGTCCGCGATAGAACCCGCCAAACCATGATTTTTCAGCATACCTGACACATTCAAATCTTCAATGACTACTTGGCTGTGGTTCTTAGCCAAAAAAGTAGTGATTTTATGAATCGTGTCACGGCGAATATTAGCGACTCTTTGATGTAGCTTTTGAACTTTTAAGAGACATTTGGCCCAATTTTTTGAGCCTTTGACTTTGCGACTTAAATGGCGTTGTAATCTGGCTAGTTTTTTGGTCGCTGCTTTATAAGCCTTGGGATTAGAGAATTGGGTCCCATCGGAGCAAGTCGCCAAATTGTTAATTCCTAGGTCTACCCCGATTCTCTCTCGGAATTTCGGTGTGATTTCTGGTGTGGTTTCTACAAAAAAGCTCATATACCAGTCACCTGCTTGGCGCGTTATAGTGACTTTCTTAACTAGACTGGGTGGTAGAGCCTCAAATGTAGAAACCCAGCCCACAAAAGGCAGCTTATGGCGAGTTCCTGACAGATTGAATGGCTTTCCGGAATTGTCAAGGGTAAAGCTATCATGGTGGCCTTTCTTCTTAAATTTAGGATAACTGCTTATTCCTTTGAAGAAGCGCTTAAAGGCATCCCCTAGATTAATGAAGGCATATTGATAAACTTTAGAAGACAATTCGGACATCCAAGGATATTGAGGTTTCACATAATTAGTAT
>NZ_JARPLU010000077.1:0-11499 GCF_032349615.1 Limnospira sp. PMC 1279.21
AGTTTCTGGGAGTCTCTGAATTGTGGAGTCATGAGAAGCGATCGCATTATTTACATCCACCGAATCGGAAGTTTCTGGGAGTCTCTGAATTAGGGATATGTCGGAAATAGGTTCAGAAGTTGAAGATTTGTATTGTCTTTGTATGGACTCAGGATTAGGGGATTTCGATTCTTCTGTTATTTTGGGGTGTTTGGGAGGATAAAATTTGTTAGATTTTGGAGATATATTATCTCCTAATATGCTTCTAAATATGGTTGACTTTGATGGTGTTGATTTTTGATAATTAACTTTTGTTTGGTCTTGATTAAGATTGTCTAATTCCTCAGATGGTGAATCTAATTCCCGGCTAATTTCAGGTGTTTCTGATGTAAAAATAGCAGATGTTTCTGTGGATTGCGGAATCGATGTTGTCTCTGCATTTGGGGTAAAATCGACAGAGTTAAGTGGCTTTTCTTGGATGATGTTTTGATTACTAAAGTTAGGCTTTGACTCTAATAAAAAAGGACTATCCCACTCATCAAAACTTTGTAATTGTACTCCTTCACCCGCGAATAAAGATAAATCTAAAACTGATATGGAACGCGCACCCAGAGGCTGTAAAAATTTTTGACCTAATGGCGTAGGAGACATTAAAGGATTTTTTACGCCTAAATATGATGGTGAATTTGTATTAGTTGATGTCACGTTATCTGGGTTTTTAGACATACAAATTAAGTAAATTTATGACTTACTATAATATTTGATAATTGTGGTTTTAAAAGTATCCATCATTATCCCGCCTTCTATTAATGGCTGCACCTCCTGCGCCTCGAGGTGTTATGGTCACTTTTAACCCTTCATAAGCTAGGGTTAATTCTTCGATCGCTACTGAACTTCCTTCAGCTTGAAATCCTGGTGCTTTCCAGGAAATAGGAATAGCACCAATCAAAGTCCATGCTTGCATAATTTCCCCCGCTTGATTGAACATCAAAATATTGATATTCCGACGATTATATATGGGATTACTGATGGTAGTTAGCATCCAATCCCAGAAAATTGTGCTATTCGTCATTCCCCGCTTTAAGGTGATGTCGTCAAACTCTGCATGACCAATAAATACTCGCTGTTGGTCATTGACTCCACCTTCTAAATATGCTTCTTTTTGTAAGGTTACTCCGAAGCCAGAACATTCGGAAAATGATGCGGAAATGGTACTTTCCATTTCTACATAAAAGCGATTGGTTGTGATATAATTATACATGGATTATAAGGTATTCCTAGGATGTATGATCAGCATGATTTGCCTGGATATTTATTCACAACAAAATTGAAACCGAAAATTAATGTCGCTCACGGATTAAATTGAGGTCAGAAATTAACATTTCGTAAACTCGTTGTTCAACTTGTTTTTTGAGCATCGGGTCAGCGCGAACTTTTTGGGCGATTTTATACATCAAATCTCCGGGATTATCGCACTGTATTTTCGTGGGTGCGACTAAGCCAATGGGGTGGCTAGGTTGTCCGGGTGGCGGGTGTGGTATTGGGGGTTGATGGTTAGGTTTCATGATTCAGTGATTAAGGATTTGGGTTGAGATTTTGTAAAGGAACTAATCCGGTTTTGATCAGCAGATTTTGTGCTTCTTCGGTTTTCATAATTTCGGCGAATTTCTGCCCGACTGGGGATAAGCTGTTATCAAAGGAATAAACAACAGCCAGAGAATAGGCTAAAGGATATTGTCCGGTTTGAAATTTCTCAACAGATGGATGGTAACTACCTTTATCATTGCACAAATCGGTCGCGGGTGTAATAGGTTGATTGTTATGTTGACTTAGGGGTTGTACCGCTGGTCTCAACCCTTCTGCGATCGCCAGAGGGTAGACCGAACACTGCTGAAAAACTTGACTGAGGGGGCCAAAAGATAGGCTGCCAATTTCCCGTTCTTCAAAATCCTGAAGAACTCTTCTCATGGCTTGAAAAGTGGGGATTTGGCGAATTCTATTGACATTGGTTTCAGTTGTGATAAAATTGTCTGAGGGAGAGCTTTGCCACAGTCGCCGAAATTGGTCGATCGCTCGCTCGGTTTGTAGGACTCGTTCTTCAAAAATGCGGATCGCTTCTGCATCGGTGGGGATGTACAGTTGCACCGGTAAATCTGGCCCTCCTAACTGTTTCCAGTTGTTAATTTCTCCGGTGTATAGTTGTCGCAATTGCTTAATTGATATTTGTCCGTTTAAATTGTGAGGTAAGGAATTCTGGCGGCGCTGGTAACTAAAGGCGACAAACACGGCTAAACCATCATACGCAAAGGGAATAGCATTTAAATCTCTGTCTAAGTCTTGGATTAAGCTGGTAATGGCAAAATCTACCTCTTGGTTGCGAACTTTAGCCAGTGTTTTTTCCGTTGTCGGTTGGGGTTTATAAACCAATTTCATCTGGGGAATGCGCTGTTGTAATTCCTCCTCTAATGTTTTACCTTTTTCTACTAAGTTGCGCTGTCGGATTGCATAATTCCAAACCCCATTTTCATTAGCGGTGTAGCTAAATCTTCCTTTGGGAATAGCAGCAATATCTTTGATGCAACAGGGTAAAAAACGGTGGTCAGCTAGGACTATAGATGGGCGATATAATAACCGCCAGATACCAATTACTCCTAAAAAAGCCAGTAGAAGCAGCAGCAGAATCCATAACCGGGGAAAAGGGCGTTTTGTGTCTTCTTTTTCTAATGCGATCGCTTGATAATTGTGGTCAATTTCCGGTATTTGGGGGAGTGCTTCCCGGGCGGCTTTGGCGTTTTCAAAGGGTATATTGAATCCCAGGAGTCGCAATATAAACTGTTGCAGGGGGGGATAGGTTTCTGGCCAATCTTCGGGGAATTGGTAACGGAAGGTTTGCCCTCGGGTATCAACGGGGGAGGTTAAATTATGTTGCCAATTTCCTTTTAAAAGGTCAAAGGCGATCGCACCTAAAGCCCTTAAATCGAGGCTAGGATCAGCCTGGCTAACCGTGGTTAACCCGGGCTGAAATGGCTTTTCTGTCAGGGTCAAATCGGCTATGTAGACGAGAAATTGGGGGCGGTGAAACTGATGCTGTTCGATGGGTAAAATCAGAATCGTGTCCAGGCTGAGGTTCCCGTGGGCTACAAGTGAGTGAATTTGACCCGAGGGGAGGCGGTATTTCTGGGTGTGGAGGGGTTCGAGGCTTTGCAAAACCTGATCAAGGAAGTGCCGCACTTGGTGGGGAGTCATGGCACCAAATTGGCGGAGGTAGCTTCGCACGCTGGGATAGCTGTTGGAGAGGGTGTGGGTGACCGTGTAGCAGCGGGGTTGGTGGCGGTCGGCGATCGCTTCTGAGGGGACCAGCAGCCGAAAGTCCTGCACCCGACCATCAGCGGGGACTAATCCTGCCACATTTTCAAATACTGTTTTGGTCTGCTGTTCTTCCTGGGGGTTAAAGTGGCGTTGGGGGAGCAGATATTCTTTAATAATGACTGTTTTATTGTTGTTGGTTTGCACTGCTTGATAAAGGCGACCCAGACCCCGACTGCCGATGAAATTGACGATGCGATATCGGCCTTGGTTGCCGATAATTTCCGATTTGGTGGGGAGTATCGCGGGAAATCCGCATTGTAGACAGGTTAAAGCCTGTGGTTCTGCCGCCGTGGGGGATGAGTTAGCCAGGGGGCAGAATAGGGGGTTGCCGTGGGTACAGCGATATTTAGGATAGGGGTTGAGGACACCGGGGCTGACTTCCGCAAGTTGTGGAGGGGTATCGAGGGTTTCGATGTCGTCTGTGTCTTGGGGAATTTCTTCGCCTCGTTTCCGCCGTCGGAGGAGATCTCGGACATCTTCGCGAATGAAGGGTAAAAGCCGAACTACCCACAGGGGGAGAAATCGATAGACTGGAGCGAAGGCATTATAACCTACCCGTCGGACGCGGTGTTGGGCGGTAGCAATGGTGCTTTCTCTGATGGCTTTTGCGGTTCGGGTTTTCGGAATTGGGCGTTGAGGGGGTCTTACCATTACATAAAGGCTCCCAAGAAGCAGGTGTTAGGTAGTCAATTAGGGGGTGAGAAAATAGGATATTTATTCAGCCTCAACTTGGGCGATCGCATCATCGGGGGATGTCCCATTGAGTACAGCAATAATACCTGGGAGGTATTGATCCATCATGGTCACGTTGGTATAAACGAGGGATTCTATTAAAGTCGGGGTGAGGCGATCGCCTTCTACATCGATACTGGTTTTATAACAAACCTCCCCATCAGAATAGTCTAACTCGAAGTTGCCCAGAATCAAACCAGAATTAGCTTTTGTTAATAATTCAGCAATAGCCGATCGCTTTTCCGCAGGAATTGTCAGGGGACAAATCGAGTAAAACAGGAATTGTTGTTCTTCGTCTCTCGCCTGTGCGGAACAACTCCAACGGCCATTGTCGCCAATAAATGCCATTTCTAGGGTAGCCCCCTCCTCTAAGCTAACGTAGTCCCAATCATCTTGGTTAAAAAAGGCAGCCATGATTTGGGAAATGGGGGCAGAAATTGGGGATTCCGAGTCTCCAGTTGGCGGCGCGCCCAATTCCCGGCTAATTTCTTCGATGGCTTGGGTTCCGTGTAACAAAGCCGTTTGAATTTGCGTCCCTAACTGCTGAAAAGCGTCTTTTCCCGTAGCAACCAGTTGACGGAGTTGGTCAGGATTTGCCCAATCCCAAAGGGTACGATAGGCGATCGTTTTGTCTAATTGTTCTTGTCGCACTCCCAAACAAAACCAGTTTTCCGTAAATTGGTGAGGTAGGGGTTCTGGTCCGGGTAGTTGTTGTAGGTGGTTGATGAGAGTAGCCGTCGTGGTTCCGTCCTGGGTGAGTTGAGGCAGCAAACCCGGTTTCAGCATCAATTCTAACGTTAAATTGGTGCAAGGGTCAAATTGGCGATCGATTAAGGGACTACAAACCTCTGGTTTCAAGTTAAACAATTGTTCCTGTTCAATCAATTGATAGGTATCAAAGGATACTTCTAGGGTGAGACAAAAATCAATATCCTTACCATCATTCTCTCTAAAAATACCATTTAAAGCAAGCATTTCAATGGTTAATTTTGAGGGCAAAACAAAGGTCAATATTTGCTTCAAAGAAATCTCTTTTTTCATGTTAATTATTAATTATTAATTATTAATTATTAATTATTAATTATTAATTATTAAACCCAGCCTTTAACTTCACTATCCATCAAAGGTTTTTCCAATTTCATATATTCACTTTGGGCGGCAGCGAGTAGATGTTTCATCATTACCGGTTCCCCGGCATCAGCAGCCAGAAAAGCCGCATTAAGGGCGATATTGCGGATATTACCCCCAGAAACACTCAAGCGCGCCAATTTCTCAACCGTGAGCCCATCAGTGGGAGTTTCCGAGGGGAAGATACGCCGCCAGATTTCGGCGCGTTGTTTAGCATCGGGAAAGGGGAACTGGACCACAAAACGGATGCGACGGAGAAAAGCGGGGTCGAGCGCCCCCTTCATGTTGGTGGTAAGAATAGCTAAACCTCGGTAGGCCTCCATGCGTTGCAGAAGATAACTAACCTCGATGTTAGCATGGCGATCGTGGGAGTCTTTGACCTCGCTGCGCTTACCAAATAGCGCATCAGCCTCATCGAATAGCAAAATTGCGCCCCCACTTTCCGCAGCATCAAAGACCCGGCGAAGGTTTTTCTCGGTTTCGCCGATATATTTGCTAATCACGGAACTGAGGTCAATTTTGTATAAATCGAGTCGCAAGGCTTGGGCTAAAACTTCCGCCGCCGTGGTTTTCCCCGTCCCACTGGGTCCAGCGAATAGGGCGCTGATACCTAAACCCCGATCGCTTTTTTGACTGAAACCCCAATTTTCATAAACTTGGGAACGTTGGCGGAGGTGAGCCGCCATGGTTTCCAGAACTTGCATTTGAGCTTCTGGGAGAACCAAATCCGCCCAAGTCGCTTTAACTTCGATGCGCTGGGCCATATCTTCCATGCGGGGGCGAGCAAGGACGCGACAAGTATCCCAAAGATGGTCAATAAAGGTTTCGGTATCGTGGGGGGAAATTCCCTGGCTGGCGGTGGTTGTACAAACGGAGAGAATGGCGGGGGAGGGGAGGTTAAATTGGGCGGTAACTCGTTGTAGGTGGCCGTTAAGGTGTGTAACATCTCCCAGGTGTTCTTCCCAATACTGGTACTGTTCCGCAGCGCTGGGGCGGGTAACCTCGAAGTTGAGGAGGGGTCGGGTTCGTTGAGGAAGGCGATCGCGGACGGTAATGATCAGGGGGCTACCGATGCGCTCAATCAGTTGCCAGATACCGTCTCCGTGGCGACTCATTTCCACCTGTTCACAGTCGAGGAGGAGCGCATAGCCTCCTAAAACGGACTCGCGCTCCCATAGTTTTAACATAAGGTTAAATTCTGCGGTGGTCGAGGGGATGCGATCGCCATCACTATGATAGAGTTCCAGGTCTAACTGTTGACAGGCGACCTGTGCGATAGCTTGTCGAGTCGCCATATCTTCCCCGGAAAGCTGGACAACCGGTAACTGAGACTGTTCGCTAAAGCTCGACCAGGTTTGGGCAATTTTTAGGGCGAGTTGTTGATGGGAGGGGACTAACAGGGAGGCTTCCCCAAGGGATTCCACAATGCCGAATAAGCGTTCATCGAGATGCTGTATACCGATGAGATAGTGGAGGATACGTTCGTCAATGCGAATGGGACTGAGGGTCAAAACCGCACCGCCTCCCACTTCGAGTAAACGCCAGCGACGTAGGGGAGCATTGGGTGTTAGGGCGCTCCAATGGGGGCGATCGAGGATATTAAGGGCGAGGCTAAAGGTAGGATAAGGCTTTTGGGGGTCGCCGTGGGCTTCCGCGCAGAGTAGGGGAAATTCCCCATCGAGTTCCATTCCCGCGCACAACAGCAGCAAATCTTGTTCAAAGCTAGACAGCCCAAAGGTCTCGCACAGTTGCTCTAGGACAGGGGGGACGATGAATGGCTCGGTTGTTTCGGATCTGGTTTGCCCATTGGATGCCGCCCGGAGGGCATCCTTAATCCGGGTTAAGGCGAGTATGAGAGTTTGTTGATTCGGTAGTGAATGCCAGTTTGAGTCAGTCATGGGGAATGGAGAGTCGCGTGCTGTTTAATTTATCGCTACTTTAGGTTGAATGTATTGCTCAAAAGTTGGACTGTCGGGGTTGTCGTCTACACTCAGGATACTTTCTGCCCCATCAATTTGGACTCGCACCAGGTATTCTCCCGGTTTGACTTCCCGAATGGGGATGGAGACGGTAGCCGTGGCGCGAGTAATGGGTGGGGCGGTGAATAGGTAGCCGATGGGATTATTGCTATTGGGGTTGCATTCGTTCATCATCACCACAATTCGCTGACCTGGAGCGATCGCCAAGTTAAGGCTAATGCTGAGGGTTCCCGACCGTGGCTCCTCGTCAAATCCATCTAAGTCTAGGACTGTCACTGCATCAATAGTAGGCCGCAAGACGAAGGGGGCGACGTTAGATTCCACTTGGGGAACACGAGCAGGAGTGCTACCGTTAGTGGTGGCTGTACTCCCCCTTCTGCTAGATCGGGACCCGTTACGGGGGGGTACGGGTGGGGCTTGTAGGTGAATTACCTGTAGGCTTTGAACCCCAGCCCGTAGTTGGTCTGTTTCAATTAGGCTCAAGGGGAGCCGTAGTTCTCCGTTGTTGATGACTTGGGGGGTGATTTCTAGTTGACCGATGCGGATTTGGGTTAAGACACCAGAGAGATGCTGGCCACGAATCGAGAGGATGCTGTTACTGAAAATGGGTTGATTTTTACCTCCCACCGCCACCACTTGGGTGATGATGGGTTGTTTGGGAAAGACTGTACTGCCTAAAATGCGATCGCGCACAGGTAGGGCGGAACGTCCCGCCATGTCGCTTTCGATGATGATGACAGTCACTTTGTACACCAGGGACAGGGCGTAGGGGGTTTGGAAGAACACAGACCAGATTTTGGAGAGTTCGTCCGTCGAGACAGAGATAAATTCCGAGCGGATTTGTTCCACTTGTTCCGCTAGGTCGGAGTCCGCGAGGTAGGTAAAGGTGGGGTCGGCGATCGTGGCGCGGATGGTGTCCGCACTCAATACTAACTGGTCTTCCAGGGTTTGGACGACGCTACCCAGTAGGCGCTGGGGTTCGAGATCGCCATCGTTGCCGTAGAAGGATACCACATAGAATAGGTCGATCGCCGCTTGTCTACGACGGGTCATGTCCCCGCGCCGTTGGAAGTTGGGGGTGTCTTGGTTGGTGAGGGCCGGGTTGCGTTTGATATGATACAGGTATAGGTTCACACCTGTTTCGGGAATTGACCCGCTAGAACCGTCTGGGCGCACCGTGGTGACTCGCGCTCCGTCTACGTCTCTTTGAACGGCTCGCTGTAGGATGCGCTGTAAGGTCGCGGTGGCGGTGGCGACGGCTAGATGATTACTCATGGCTGACTGGGCCAGTTATAAGGGGTGGCAATGGTGAGGAGGGGTTTCTGGGGAACTTTGATGTTCATCTCTGATGCTCCTCCACTATTTAATACCACTTTGAGTCTATAGCGATCATTATGAACGGCAGATTATATATATTAACAATTACTTCATATATATTCACATAAGTATAATTAACTCAAAAAAACGTTATCAAAATAAGTATATTTGGTCGAGATTTCGGTGTAGTATTTTGAACAACTCCAAATTCTTGCGTAAGCTTGGATGGATAAAGCACATCCTAGAAATGATAAATAGGTAAAAGACCCAGCATGAGCAGGTTGTGGATTATCCACGCTATGCTGATTTTCAAAATTTATCCATCCGGTTGATCAGAAAAAATGGGTTTAAAACCTCGTCCTTTTAGACATGAAACTGTAAGACCAAAACTAACGAGCGTTAGTGGAGGCAGGATTCAGCCCCAGAGTCCCCACGCACTTAGGCTGGGGAGTGTCCAAACTGCCCACTCTCAGGGAGAAAGATTTTTATGGCTAGGCTTGACTATTTTGCACCTGGCGTTTACATTGAAGAGGTCGATCGCGGCTCTCGACCTCTTCAGGGTGTTCCCACCGCTGTAGCCGGATTTGTCGGTTTCACGGAAGATATCCGAGGTGGGGCTGAACCTTTTAAGCCGATGTTAGTCACCAGTTGGAAGCAGTATCTGGAATACTTCGGTCGAACCAACTCGGACGGTTTCACCGACTTCGGAGCCTATCTTCCCTTTTCAGTTTACGGTTGGTTTCTCAACGGCGGCGGTCGGTGCTGGATTACTAGCATGGGAACAGGACTCCCCGGTTCTCCTAAGCCGGAAGTGACGGAAACGGGAACCGAAATTGTCAACCGCGCTAATCGTCCTTCGTTAAGATTTTCGATCCGTGAGAGTTCCCAAGATGGTGCTTCGGAAAGTTCCCTAGCCGACAGTTCGCAAAACGGGTTCCTGGCTGTGAGCGATCGCTCTATCCGGGTGCAAATTACCGAAGGGTATCCGAAACCCCCCAGCGAAGAAACGGAAGCATCAGAAGCGATCGTTACTGCTAATACAGGGGAATTTTTCACCATAGTGATCCGCCAGGGAAGTGAGGAACTCGAACGGTTCCCGCACCTGAGTATGAATCCAGACATCGAAACAGCAGTAGCCGATTATGTGGTTAGCGCCCTGGAAGAATCCCAGTACATTATAGCCACAGATTTGGCTATCAGTGGTAGTCCCCTGGCTCGCCGCCCGTCTAACGGCATTTATGAAGTCAGCCCTCCGGCAATTATAGCAGAAACCGACAACTTAGCGCGCCATGTGGAAGGCGTGAGGGAGGATCGCACCGGGATTCGCGGCCTATTTGAAATTGACGAAATAACTATCGTCTGTTGTCCCGACTTAATGAAAGTCTACGAACAGGGATTGATTGATCAAGATCAACTCCACGGACTAATGGACTTGATGGTGAGTATGTGCGAGGGAGCCGCAGACGGAGACATCCCCAACGCCCCCAACCGGATGATCATCCTTGACCCGCCGCCTGATCGGGTGAAACCGCAGGATATCAGCCGTTGGTTAAGCCAAGAATTTAACCGGCGATCGCAATTTGCGGCCCTGTACTATCCGTGGATTTTAGTTCCGAACCCCCGCAACGCCGGACGGCCCATAGCTATTCCCCCCAGCGGCCACATGGCAGGAGTATGGGCGCGGGTGGACGAAACCCGGGGGGTTTACAAAGCACCTGCTAACGAAGTACCAAGAGGTGTGATCGGTCTGACTCACCCGTGCAACTTCCGAGAACAGGAACTGCTGAACCCTATTGGCATCAACTGTATCCGGCCCTTTGATAACCGGGGTATCAGGATCTGGGGCGCTCGTACCTTGGTCGAACCCGACAAAACCGAATGGCGCTATATCAACGTTCGCCGTCTGATGAGCTACATCGAGAAGTCCATCGAAAACGGTACCCAGTGGGTGGTGTTTGAACCCAACGACGAAGACCTATGGCAGCGGGTCAAACGCACTATTAGCAGCTTCCTGACTGAATTATGGCGATCGGGAGCGCTGACGGGTGGCAGTCCCAGCGAGGCTTTTTATGTCAAGTGCGATGCTGAACTAAATAGCCCCCAAAGCATGATGCTGGGTCGCCTGTTTGTGGAAGTGGGTGTTTGTCCAGTGCGTCCGGCTGAATTTGTGGTGTTCCGCATCAGTCAGTGGACCGCTGAGGGTGACGGCGAATAAGCCAACTCTCTTAAATCTCTGCCTCCAAAACCAACCCATTGGAGGCAGTCGAGATTTTTTTGATATTTACACTTAAACAAGGGAATCGAATCATGAGTAGTGCTGCTCCGGTTTTTACCACTACCGCCACCCGGTATCAAATTGATTTTCGCAATGATACTGTCGGGAATATTGTCCAAAATGCTTATATCAAAAGTATGGCAGCCCTGACCTACGAGGGAAAAGTAGCCGGAGGTGATAAAGCCTTGGGTTCTGGTCGCAAAGGTCGCCGGGTTCGCCAAAGTACGATCGCCGGTTATGAAAGCAACCCATCAATGACGATCGAAACCTACATCAGCGACGACCCCAACGATGCCAGTCGCCAGCTATTTGCTTGGTTCAAAGCCTGTCTACCACCCGAAGAGGGAGGAGAAGGGAAATGGTCTCAGTACCGGGCTAGTGGTTCTGTGGTGCTGTATTCTCCTGACGGAGAAGAGGTTTTACGCTGGAACCTGGAACGTGCTTGGCCGAAAAAATATTCCATTGCTGATATGGACTCGACCTCGGGAGATTTGGCGGTTGAAACCTACGAAATCGTTGCTGAAATGATTACCAAAGAGGTGGCTCTGGGCGGTCAAGTTGCCAGTATGAGGAGTGGGGCTGCGGTTTAATTTATGGGTAGGTGGGTGCATCAGTATCGGGCGCGGGTGCAGAATTGGCTGGTTTTCCCGTCCCCTCAAAGAAGGGCGGGTGCAGAATTGGCTGGTTTTCCCGTCCCCTCAAAGAAGGGCGGGTGCAGAA